>NZ_CP154878.1:1800000-2100000 GCF_039955095.1 Limosilactobacillus sp. WILCCON 0051 | reverse complement strand
ATTTTGAGAATGATGAAAAGACCGGCGCGACGCTGATCAATCTGGGAAAACTGGATGATGCGCCAGATAAGGAAGTCGTTGCAATCGTTCAAGGATCCGGACACGTTAAATTAACGCTGCGAAACCGTCAATAGGTTGGCAACTGCAGAAGTCGTAAAAAGTGTTAAGCTAGTAATGTACAAATTATTTTTAAAGGGGACGACTTCCATGAGCGAAGATACTTTTGGCTTTAATGAGCTGACCGATGCAGCACAGGACAATGCTTTAGCAACATTTGCCAAGTACTACGTCCGCCAGTACAAGCAGGACAATCTGGAAATTATTGACGCGCTGGCTGGTGACGATGAGGCGGTGGCAATGATCAATCAGATTCTGGAAGAAAACAACTATCTGACCGTTGCCAAACTGGCTGCAATGAGCATTTCGATGGTTAAGTCTTGCTACGTTAAGATCTTAAATGAGCTGTCGGCGCGCTTTGATGCCGATGGTGAACCAGTTAAGACCTGGGCAGAATGGATGCAGTCAGAGCATGCCAAGCTGCCCCAAGAAGATTAAATCAATCATGGCACGGTACTCAGACCGTGCTTTTTATTTTTCCAAAAACGACTTACTACTAATGCCTTCTAGGATGTGTTAGAATAAACTAAGTTTTATTTGAACGGATAAATAATACGAGTTGCTCATTTTCAAATTCAGACGTGACGTCAGCTGCATGACGGCGCTATTTTTACTTGCATTAATTTCTGAATTGCGAAAATTGACGAAATATTAATAACACAAAGGAAAGAAAGGTATTATGCGCAAATTAAAAATCAAAAATAATGAAGTCGCTTTTTATGCGATGGGTGGCTTAGGCGAGATCGGCAAGAACATGTATTGTGTTCAATTCCAAGATGAGATCATCATCATTGATTGTGGGGTCTTGTTCCCAGAAGACGAGCTGCTGGGGGTCGACTATGTTATTCAAAACTACGACTACCTGGTTGAAAACAAAGACAAGATTAAAGGGATCTTTATTACGCACGGTCACGAAGACCACATTGGCGGACTCCCGTTCTTCTTGCAAAAAGTCAATGCACCAATCTATGCCGGTCCGTTTGCCATGTCCTTGATTCGCGGCAAGCTGGAGGAAAAACATCTGTTAAAGAGTGCCGAGCTGCATGAAATCAATGAATTTGATACGGTGCACTTTAAAAAGCTGTGGGTCTCCTTCTTCCGGACAACGCACTCGATTCCGGATACCTTGGGAGTTGCCGTTCATACTCCACAAGGCACGATCGTTCAAACCGGTGACTTTAAGTTTGACTTAACACCGGTTGGTCATCTGCCGGGACCAAACTTCCAACAGATGGCCAAGCTTGGTGAAGAAGGCGTCCTGCTTTTAACCTCTGATTCAACCAATGCGGAACGACCAGAATTTACCAAATCTGAACGCTGGGTTGACATTCATATTCGCCGGATCTTTGAGCGAATTAAGGGGCGCATTATCTTTGCCTCATTTGCCTCCAACGTCTACCGGCTGCGCGAGGCCAGTGATGCTGCCTTGAAGCAGGGCCGCAAGATTGCCGTGTTTGGTCGTAGCATGGAGAATGCAATTACGGCCGGACAAGAGCTGGGCTATCTGCACATTCCAGAAGATGCCCTGATTGATCAAAATGACATCAACAGCTACCCGCCAGAAAAGGTCATGATTATGTGTACCGGTTCGCAGGGTGAGCCAATGGCCGCGCTGAGTCGCATTGCCAATGGTACGCACAGACAGATTGCCATTCAGCCTGGCGATACGGTCGTCTTCTCTTCCAATCCGATTCCAGGCAATACCACCAGCGTCAATGCTCTGATCAATAAGCTGGAAGAAGACGGTGCCGAGGTAATTCATGGCTATGTCAACAATATTCATACATCCGGTCATGGTGGTCAGGTTGATGAAGAACTGATGCTGCGCTTGATGAAGCCAAAGTTCTTTGCACCGGTTCATGGCGAATATCGGATGCAGAAGATTCATACCAAGCTGGCTGAGCTAACCGGCGTACCAATGGATCACAGCTTCGTTTTGGCTAATGGCGATGTTTTGGCCCTGACCAAGGATACCTGCCGCGTTGCCGACCATATCGAAACGGCCAGTGATGTCTATATTGATGGCCGCGATGCCGGTGACACGGTCGGCAACCCAGAGATCCGCGAACGACGGATGCTTTCTGAAGAAGGGGTAGTTACCGCGATTGCCGTCGTTGACTTAAAAGACTACCAGATCGTAGCTGGGCCCGATATCGTTTCGCGAGGATTCGTCTACATGCATGAATCCCAAGAGCTGATCAAGGCTGCTAACCATGAAGTCTTCTGGGCAATTCTGAATACGTTTAAGAACCATCAGCACGTTGATCGGCGGGCAATCAACCGCACCATCGTCAGCCGACTGCAAAAGCTTTTGTTTGAATGGACGGGGCGGCGGCCAGTTATTATTCCGATGGTTACCATTTTGAATGCCGATGAAGAAGGGCAGGGCAGCGATCTGCAGCGTGACGTTCGCCATAACGCACGACGGACCAATTCGCGTCCCAAGCACAAGGCCAAAAATGGATCTGCCAATAACGAAAGCGACAAATCACGGCCACGTCCGCGTCGGCGTAGTCGTCCGGCGGCCAAGAAAAACGCGCAGCCAGTCGCAACTGAAAAATAGCAATTAACCAAAGCTCGTCTAAATGGCGGGCTTTTTTGGTTGTAAATAAATTGACTTTTTTGATTCCAGACTTAATCAATTGTCTGCCCTCTGGTATTATGAAAACTGTAATTATTTTTGTTTTTCATTATTTAAGGAGGCTTTTTGATGTCAGGGAGAGACTATCTTCACATCTGGTATCAAGCCCAGCTGGTCGGCGCTTTGATTTTCCTGATTGCCGTTGCTTGGTGGAACGTCTTGATTATGGGACGCGGGATCCGGTTACTGGTATTCATTTTGGCGCTGGTTGCCTTAGAGGGGCTGATGATCACGATTGTCACGCATGTACCGCGCTGGCTGCAGGTTGTCGACGTGTTTTTACAGACCATGTTGCAGCCGATCATGCTGATCATGCTGTGGGGAACCGTCACCAGAGAGATCATCGTGCGGCTGCATCTGCCGGCACGAGGCGTAATTGCCGTAACGCTGTTATACTACTTAATCATGTTTGCGCCGTTTGCCAGTGAGATTGGCGGTCAATTGGAAAACGTGGTTGCCCGCATTGTCTTTTTGGTTTATCTGTTTATGACAACGGTAATGATGATGCAGTACTTTTTGCCTGATAAGTTTATTCAGCCACAGCTGTTTAAAGAGTTTATTGGGACCGGCTTTTGGGGTGCCCTGGCATTTTTTGTTTCGGTGACGGTTTTGATGCGAGCCTGGCATCTGTCATGGCCAGGGCTGGTACCAACGTTTGGCACTGGCTGGAGCTGGTGGGTAATGAGCGTTCTGCTGGCTGTTTATGTAATTTATGTGGCATTTGATATTTTTCAAACTGGCTGGCTGCAGTTTGATTTTCATGTTCAATGGAACCGACGCTTGGTCTTGACGGCTCTAGAAGCTGGAATTGCTGAAGAGACGCTTTGCCGCTTCGGGATTTTAGGCGCGCTGCTTTATGCCTGCCGTAATCTAACGCAGCGCGTACCAATTGCAGTAGGTCTGAGTGCGCTCTGTTTTGGTCTGCTGCACTTGCCAAATGCTGCCGTGCAGAAATGGGACGTCACGATTCTGCAGGCGATCTTTGCAGTTGGTCTAGGCCTATATCTGGCAGTCGTCTATCTATACACGGGGCAATTATGGCTGACGATGCTGATGCATTTCTTTATCGATGCGGCAATCTTTTGCCTGACGCATCATGAAACGATTGTCGGCAGCACCAGTCTGGCTGATTGGATTGCGCTGACGATTGAGTTTCTCTACTTTGCTGCGGTTACGCTTTGGATGATGTTTGGCAACCGCCGCTTGGTTATGGAACGACATGCCGATCGATTTACCGGCGATCACCAGCATTTCGACTTCTCATTTGACTTTAGAATGTGAAATTTTGGTAAAGGCCCTATATTATCTTGAAAAAAAAGCTTATCATTATAAACAGCGATTTTTGAAAGGATGTTTAACTTAATGATAATTGAATTAATCAAGTCCTTTATCTTTGGGCTTGTAGAAGGGATCACTGAATGGCTGCCAATCAGCAGTACCGGCCATATGATTCTGTTGGACCAGTTCGTTAAATTGGATGTGTCCAAATCGTTTTACAGCATGTTTGAAGTCGTCATCCAATTAGGGGCGATCATGGCCGTCGTTGTAATCTACTGGAAGCGCATCTGGCCGTTCCACCATAGTCAAGCCGTGGGAATCGACGCACCCAAAGGCATCTGGCGCTATGTTGATAAAGACATCATGATCATGTGGCTGAAGATCTTTATCTCGTGTCTGCCGGCTGGGATCATCGGGGTAGCATTCAACGATACTTTCGAACGGCTTTTCTACAATCCAGTCAGTGTCGCAATCGCCTTAATCGTTTTTGGGGTGGCCTTTATTTGGATTGAAACGGCGCACAAGGGTAAAAAAGCCAAGGTTAATTCAATTGCCGAAATTTCATATAACATGGCAGTTATGATCGGCTTCTTTCAGCTGATTGCCGCGGTCTTCCCTGGGACCAGCCGTTCAGGGGCAACGATTGTCGGTGCGCTGCTTTTGGGGGTATCACGAACGGTAGCGGCCGAATATACCTTCTTCTTAGCCATTCCGGTCATGTTTGGGGCAGCATTGTTTAAGCTGCTTAAATTCGGTCTGGCGTTTACCTCAATGGAATTTTGGATCATGATGGTCGGCTTGATTACGGCTTTTGTCTCATCGATTATCGTTATCAAATTCTTGATGCGCTACATCAAGAAGCACGACTTTAAGGTGTTCGGCTGGTACCGGATCGCCCTAGGTCTGCTCGTGCTGCTGTATTTTTTGGTCTTGAAGTAGTCAAAGCAGATGGGAAATCAGACAGTCGCGGATTGAACTTCTCTTTTTCCTAAAATAAAATGGTGCTTACTCAAGTTTTAGCGGCTTGAGCAAGCACCATTATTTGTTTTCGGCAATTTTATAGCTGGCTGATCATCAGGAAAAAACAAAATTTCCCGGGAAATATGCTACATTTCTTCACCCATTTTACGATAGGAATCCATGCCGCCCAGCCAGAGCTCATTTAATGGCACATGGCGTTCTTCGGCAAAGGCGCGCATTAGGGTCATGTGATCCATCAGCTGATATTGTTTGTTAGGATTTTTGGGATCAACGACTTTTAATTGTGCCATCATGCCGCCGTCCTCATGCTCAAGAATGTGGCAGTGATACATAAAGACGCCAGGCACGTCAAACCAGACTTTGAGCAGAACGTGTTCACCAGGATTGATGGCAATCGTATCTTTAAGCCCCAGCTCGTTTGGATTTGGCGCATGCCCATCCCGAGCCACCGTGACAAAGCCGGTTCCGTGCATGTGATATGGATGAATCATGCCAGGTGCGTGATTGGTGTTTTCAATATCCCAAAGCTGAACCTTATGCATTGGCATCTGATAGTCGATGCGATCCATCTTAAACTTCTTGCCGTTCATTGCAACTGCTTCGTCCATTCCATCCAAGGTTACGTAATGAATTGGCATTTCAGGCGAGACAGCCGGATTAGGCGTTTCAAACAAGACTTCGGGCAGCGTAGCGTGATCTGGCTTGAATTCGTGAATCTTAAAGCGCAGCAGCGGCGTATCGTCAGAATAGAGCACGACCTCATCACCAGGGCGATAGCTGCCAAAGTCGACGATGATTTCGGCTCGTTCGGCACATGTCAGCATCAGCTTGGTCATTTTTAACGGTTTAGGGAGCAGTGAAAGGTCGCCGGCAATCTGGGTAAATGACAGATCATCGCTAAAATGCAGCCGCCATTCACGTCGGTTGGCCCCGTTTAAGAAACGCAGCCTTACTTTTTGCGTTGTTACGTCAAAGTAGGGGTTGATCGTCCCGTTGATCATTGGCGTGGGACCTAAAATACCATCTGGATCGTAGTCTTGGCGATAGTCCCATTGGTTGTCCTCGTGAAAACGGCGATCCTGCAGAATAACTGGAATGTCATCGACGCCATAGTTACGCGGCAAGGGCAGCTGAGCTTCGTGCTGATCCTGAACGATGGCGCCACCAGCTAGTCCATGCCAGACTTGTTCGGCAGTAGCTGGACATGGATGAGCGTGCAGCCAGACAAAGGCAGCTGGTTGATGAATCGTAAATTCAACGTCGCGCGTCTGTCCAGGATAGACGGGAGCATGACAGCCGCCATCCTCGATCGGTCCCGGAATTGCCAGACCATGCCAGTGAAAAGTCGTTACTTCGGGCAGGTCATTGATATAGTGAATGTGCACGGTTTGTCCATCCTTAAAGATTACGGTTTTGCCAAGCAGCGGTCCGTTATAGCCCCAGGTTGCGGTCTTTTTACCTGGCAGGAGCTGAACGGCGCCGGTTTGTGCGGTGATCGTATAGTAAACGTCCGTAGCAGTTTCTTGATCGGGTTTTAGAATTTCTGGAATCCGCAGGGGCTGTTCTGGTGCATCTGCCACCTGCAGCGGAATGTATGCACGGTCATGGTAGTCAAAGGCGGCTTCATCATAATAATAGTGTTGAATCGTTTCTTGGTCATTCATGTCAATAACCTCCCTTAAATGAATACGTTTACAAAACTATTATAACGCTAATGATCATTAATTAAACTAAATAGCCGGCAAACATTTTATGATTCATTAAATAATATTTAGGCTTGTCTAAAAAATTGAGTTTACAAAGCCGGTAAATGTAGTAACATAGACATAGATGAGTTAAATGAACATTAGTCAGTACCGGCGAGTGGAGTCGGTTTGCTATCTAAGAGAGGAGTCGTTAGTTTGTTCGACATTAAGCCAAAGAAATTCAAAAAGATTCTCGTCGGCGTTGATGATGCGCCTGACGCTCGGGCTGCCTTTTCCTACGCCGTTGATAAGGCAAAGCGTGATGGGTCTGAGATTGGAATCGTTTCGATCTTGGAGACTAACCGGGTCAACATTTATCAGGCATTGGACAAAGACTACGTTCACAGTACGGAAGATGATTTACGCAAGCGCTTGAACGACTACGTGCAGGCTGCGATTGATTATGGCGTGGATCCTAAAAAAATCACGGCGATTGTTGACCAAGGCGATCGTCCCGCTGAACGAATCTGCAACCATGTAATCCCTGAATTTAAACCAGATCTGCTGATTATTGGCTCAATTGGTAAAAACGGCAATCGCAATACGGTTGGTTCACAGGCTTCATACATGGTTAAGCATTCGGGAACTTCGGTTTTCGTAATTCGTACGGATGAGGTTACTCACTACGAATAGTCAGCTGATCAAAAATATTTTGACAATCCTAAAAAAGGCAAGCCGAATGCTGTTGGCGGCATCGGACTTGCCTTTTAGTTTTAGCTGACAAAATAAAAAACTTGTCGGTTCTCAGTTCTATGTTATAATGATTCTAAACTAGGAGAAGAAAAGAGGACTGGCTTATGAAAAAGAAAATGTCGCTGGCACAAAAGATCAATGTGCTGCGAGCCAGTGTGATGGGGGCCAATGATGGCATCATCTCGGTTGCTGGGATCGTAATTGGGGTGGCGGCTGCGACTAGCAATCCACATGCAATTTTAATTTCAGGACTTTCCGGCAGTCTGGCGGGGACGATTTCAATGTGTATGGGCGAGTATGTTTCCGTCTCTACTGAAAAAGACTCGCAGAAGATGGCATTGATTGAAGAAAAGGAACGATTGTCAGAAGATTATGATCGTGAATTCAACTATGTCAAAAATAAGTTCTTGGCGCAAGATATTGATCCCAAATTAGCTCACCAAGCCACTAAAGAGCTGATGGATGAGGATCCACTGGTTACGACCGTTCAAGAGCGCTATGGCTTCAATCCCAAGGAATTTACCAGTCCTTATGCGGCAGCAGTTGCCTCATTGGTCGCGTTTCCTTTAGGCTCGATTTTACCAATGGTTGCCGTGATGAGCTTTCCGCATGAGATCGCGATTGCCGCTACGATCATTGCCGTTTTGATTGCGTTGATCATTACTGGCTATCTGGCAGCCGTTTTGGGCAAGTCGAACCGGTTGAAGTCAGTGATTCGCAACGTAGCATCCGGTTTTTTGACGATGCTGGTAACGTATTTGATTGGTCAGCTTTTTGCACGTTGAAAGGGGTAAGCGAAAATGGATCAAAACAAAAAGCCCAAGCAGACGATGCAAGAAAAGCTCAATACGCTGCGTGCGGGTGTCTTGGGAGCCAATGACGGAATCTTGACGGTCGTTGGCGTACTGGTTTCAGTAGCAGCGGCAACAACGGATCAATTTACGATTTTTATTGCTGGTCTGTCGGATCTGTTGGCCTGCGCTTTTTCAATGGCATCTGGCGAGTATGCATCAGTCTCTACGCAAAAGGATACGGAAAAATCAGCCGTTGCTCATGAGGAATATCTGCTCAAGCATGACTTTGAAAGCGAGGTTGTCGCAGTTCGCGATCACTACATGGAAAAAGGGGTCAGCGAGGCAACCGCAACGGCAATTGCCAAGGACCTGCTGAATAAAAAGCCGCTGCAGACGGTGGTACGAGTTAAATACGATATTGAGCTGGGACATTATCTCAACCCATGGAATGCAGCCTTCTCATCCCTGGCAGCGGCGGCGGCAGGAGGACTGCTGCCACTTTTGGCAATGGTCTTGGCACCGCTGGCCTGGCGCTGGGAAGCCGTAATTCTGGCAGTCATCCTTACCAGTGCACTGACTGGATATATCAGTTCCAAATTGGGCAATGGCTTGGTTAAGGTAGCAATCGTTCGTAATATTATCGTTGGCATTATTACCGTTATTATTCACTACTGTGTTGGTAAGCTGTTTTAAAATTGTCAATAATGTGCTAATCCGAGATGTCCGTCATTTCGGATTTTTTTGATGTCAGCAAAAAAATCCTCGTCACAAGTTTTTGAAACGAGGATTTGAAGCTATTGAGCGATTTGAACGTTTTTCCTTAATTGAACCATGTCTTCAAATCGATTGGTAAAAATACCGGCAACGTTTTTTTCAAACAGCTGCTGGGCCTCTTGATCGTCATTAACGGTCCAGACGCGCTGTGTAGCGGTGGTTGCCTGGTAATGGTGCGGGTGAATGCCATGCAGGTGTTCTTTTTTCACGAATTCCTGGGCTTTGGGTACGTCATTTTCAGTCAGCCAGTTATAGTCCTGCGTTGCGTCAAGCTGCATGCAGTTTTTTAACGTCTGCAGATTAAATGATGAGTAGATAACCGGATGCAGCAATTGGTGTTGGTTGACCATTGGCATAACGATTTTTTCAATGTCTTGGTAGGCAATGTTGTCGGTCTTGAATTCCAGATTGATCCAGACGTCTTTGTTTTCAAATACGTCCAGCAGCTCATCCAGAGTTGGAATGGATTCGCCATTGCTCAGCTTAAACCGACGCAGCTCAGCCAGCGTGTAGTCAACGATGCGGCCGGTACCGTCTGTCGTGCGGTCAATGGTTTCATCGTGCATGATAACCGGAACGCAATCAGAAGTCAGGTGAACGTCAAATTCAACGCCATCGATCTGGTGGGCAACCACATAGCGAAAACCGGCTAATGAATTCTCCGGAAACTTGGCAGGATAGCCGCGGTGCCCAAAAATCTTGGTTTGGATGGCTTGATTTGATTGAGTATTCATTTTTTTACCTCTTAAAGATTGTCTTTGCTTATTTCTCGAACCGAATTATAGACGCTTAGTATGATAAAGCAATAGCAATTTGGTAAAAATCGTGTAAATTATTGTTCGGACTGCTCAAACTCATCAGTCAAGCGCCATGATGAGCTCATCAGCACAGCTTGTCATGGTCAACCGGTGGATTAAAGAGCTCTTCATCACGTCCACGCTGGCATTCGGCCTGCAAAGTGACGTGTTTGATGTCATATTTGTCGTTTAGGATTTTTTCAACCTGCAGATAGATTTTTTCGACTTCGCTCAGCATCATATCATGGCAGTTGAGGTGTGCTGAAAAGACGATGCGGTGCTCATCAATCGTCCAGGCATGAACATGGTGGACGCCTACGACTCCTGGTACCTGCATCAGATCATGCTTGATGGCTTCGTAGTCCAGATCAGGCGACGACTGCATCAGAATGCTTAAGGTCTGCTTGATGATTGGCAAGGCCTCCTTGGCGATGTAGAGTGCAACCAGGATCGTCAAGGTTGGGTCAAGCCAGGTGATGTTGAAAAACATTAAGATCACGCCGCCAAAAATTACGGCAATTGAAGACAGTGCATCGCTTAAGACGTGCAGATAGGTAGCCTTGACGTTTAGACTGTCATGGCTGCCGCTATGTAAAAGCTGCGCAGAAACCAGGTTGGCAATCAGTCCGATAATCGCTACGATCAGCATGATCCGGCCATTGATGTGTTCGGGATGGCTGAATCGCTTAATGGCTTCAACGATCAGCGCGATTGAAACGACAATCAAAAAGATACTGTTGGCCATTGCCGAAAGAATCTCAGCTCGCCGGTAGCCATAAGTACGTCGGCGATTTTCTGGCCGGCCCGAAATAACTTGGGCAAAGTAGCCTAAAACAATCGAGATCGAGTCCCCTAAGTTGTGAAAGGCATCGGAAAGCAGTGCCAGACTGCCGGATACCAATCCCCCAATAATCTCGACAACGGTAATCAAAACATTAAGCAGCGTCACGATTAAGAAGCGCTGTCTGGAAACGTTGGGCCGTTCCATGAAATCACTCCCCACCTTAAAATAAATAAGCTAAAAATAGATTTAGGTATTCCAAATTACATTTTTATGATATGTTATAATCTGATTAGTTTCAATATGGAAAAATACATGGTTAAAAGCTCGACGACACTTACTGCCGCTGATATTTTAGGAGGAAGTTTTACAAAACATGACCCCAATGAAAGAAGACTATTTAAAGATAATTTTTGAGCTGGGCGGTGGCTATAAAAAGGTTTCTAATAAAGAAATTTCACTGGGATTGGGCATCGCAGCCGGTTCAGTAACAGAAATGATCACCAAGCTGACGGAGGAAGGCTTGGTATCTCATGAACCATATGATGGGATTGCTTTGACGCCAGAGGGAATCAAGCACGCTGCTGAATTGGTCAGAAAGCATCGGCTGTGGGAGACTTTTTTGGTTGATGATCTGCACTACAGCATGACGGATGTTCACCCAGAAGCCGAGATTTTGGAGCATAATACCAGCGATCGTTTGGCGACAGCTCTGGATGCCTTTTTAAATCATCCCAAGTACTGTCCGCATGGTGGCGTTATTCCGGCTGCCAATGGCAAGTTTGACAGTGTCAGTCATCGTCTGCTGGCCGATGCAGAAGATGGTGAAACGGTCGTTATTGAACGCTTCTTAGATAATCATGAGCTGCTGACCTATTTAAATGAGGTTGGTCTTCAGCTGCATGCCAAGGTTAAGGTAATCAAACACGAACCATTTGAAGGACCGATCTTGGTTGAATGTCTGGATAATGATCAGCAGCTCAGCATTTCCTATAAGGCTTCGCATAATATTTTCGTTAATCAGGAGCCTTTGCAGGACTAGACAATTAAATCTTAGGGCTCGGGTTTAATGCATGATGCATTGAACCTTTTGTTGTTTTTAGCTGATGCCTGGATAAATTCACCGATAATAAGGATGGATGATTGAAAGTGGAAAGCAAGGATAAAAAGGATCTTGCCATTACCGCGTGTCTACTAGCGGGGCGCTTGCTGATCGAAAACGGCTCAAATATGGAACGCGTTAATGACACGATGCGACGAATGGCACTGAGCGCGCAGCTGAAAAACTTTGAGGCATTTACGACGATGACAGCGATCGTTGCCAGCGCCGAACACCTGCCAAACGCTCAGGTAATTGATATTCATCAACGAAAATTGAATCTTAACAAGGTTGCAGCCGTCAACAGTCTTTCTCGGCAGTTTGCTGCTCATGAAATCGATGTTGAGACACTGTATGCAAAACTGCAGAAAGTTGACCAGCAGCCGCAGCAGACTTCAGATTTTGTTCAGTGCGTGGCAGCCGGCGTGCTTAGCTGGGCGCTGACGATCGTTTATACTGGCAATGTCCATGATTCATTGTTTGCGGCCGTGATTGCCTTGGTGAGCTACCAGGTCTATCTGACTTTAGGGAAGCATTCTAAAGCGCGTTTTGTTAATGAGTTTTGTGCTTCCTTAGTGATTGCGCTTTTGACCGTGGGATTTGTCAAGCTGCATTGGGCCAACGACGTTAATGACATTATCATTGGCTGCGTGATGCCGCTGGTTCCAGGTGTCCCTTTGACCAATGCGGCTCGTGATCTAATGTCTGGTGATCTGATCAGTGGTACGTCACGCGCGGTTGAAGCCACGCTGACGGCAATTGCCATTGGCTGCGCAATTGTTTTTGTGTTGCGATACGTTTGAGCGAGGTAGAGCATGGAAAACTTTTGGGTTAGATTAATCTTTGAATTTGTGCTGGCTGACCTTTCGACAATTTGTTTTGGAATCCTACTGAACATACCGCGTCGGGCCTATCACTGCGCAGGTGCGATCGGTGGAGCCAGCTGGGCATTTTACTGGGTAGTCTACTATCAGCTGCATCTGGGGCTGGCTTTAAGCAATCTGCTGGCTGCCATTATGATTGGCGTCTTGAGTATGGCGGCCGCCCGCTGGCGAAAAATGCCGATGATCATCTTTAACGTTCCCGCACTGGTGCCGCTGGTTCCTGGTGGACAAGCCTATAAAATGGTGCGCAGCTTTGTCTTGGGAAGCAATGGTGCGGCATTGGTATATCTTTATCAGGTTTTGGTAATTGCTGGTGCGATTACGCTGGGCTTTGGCCTGGGTGATCTGATTAATCGACTGTTATTCTCTGAACACCACTTAAGAAATCGGTAGGGTGTGCTATAATTAAATTTATTGTGGCTGATGCCATGACAAGATCCAACAAAGGAGCAATTTTAACATGCTGATAGGACAAGATCCGAATCGTTGGAAGCGATTCATGGTAAGCTTTGTATTGTTTTTAATCGTCGCTGGTATGGTGATGAGCAACTCAATGATCCTGCAGGTGTTGGATTCGGTTTTCCAGGCGCTGCTGGCACCAAATCCTAATCATACGCCTAACGCAACCTATCATATAATGGTAGTCGTTTCGTTTTTGGGCAGTCCTAGGATGGCCCTTGTCTGGATGCTGATCATTACCTTCTTTCTCTGGGGCTTCAAATATAAGGTGCCGGCACTCTGGGCTTGGCTAACGCTGATTATCGGTGGCCTTTTAGATGAGATCGTCAAGTACCTGGTTAAACGGGATCGGCCTCTGCAGCACCCGACTGGCGACCATGGCTACAGTTTTCCCAGTGGACATGTGATGGGGACGTTTCTAGTGGCCGCAGTGCTGTTTTTGATCGTGGTGCCATTGATTAAAAATGCGGCAGTGCGGGTGGTCTGCCAGCTGCTGCTGATCATGGCCGTTTTCTTGGTAGCTGTTTCGCGCATCTATCTTTATGCTCACTATCCGTTTGATACGGTAGGAGCAATGCTGTTGGCTTATGCCTGGCTGCAGATTTCCGAGACGCTTTACCTGACGTTTGCCAACGATATAAAAAAACGTTGGCGCAAGACTGCTAATTCGAAACTTTGAATCAAAATACCCAGTGTCTCTTTTGAATTTGACACTGGGTATTTTATATTTCCTGGGTAATTTTATTTAAACAGATCATCAACCCACTCACATGCCAGTTCAACCCAGTGGGCGACGTGGGGCTGATCAACGTCATCATGGTGGGCAACCAAGGCATTGGCAATGTCCATTCCATGCGGGCCATGCGCAAAAATATGTAATTCTTGGGGAATCTGATGGGCCAGCAAGGCTTGGCTGTAGCTAAGCGTATTTTGTACCGATACGACCTGATCGGTAAAAGTCGTCCACATAAAGATCGGCGCGTTTAAGTCGTTGACATGTGCCGCGGCATTATAACGAACTGGATCATCGGCCCACTTGGCACGCGTTGTGGCGTCTTTAGGAAAGCCAAGGTTGAGATCGATGACGGGATAGCCTAAGATGACAGCATTGGGGCGGAGCTGATCGCTGGCAATACCGCTGAGCCTGCTGAGCCATTCTTCATGCCAGTAGTCATTGTACAGTGCGGTAACCTGACCGCCAGCTGAAAAGCCCATGATCGTCAGCTGATCGGCTTTTAAATGCCAGACTGCGGCTTGTTTTCTAAGCAGCGCGACGGCTAATGCCAAGTCGATCAGTGGATTGGGATAGACCGGCTGACGTTCGCTGGTGAAGGTATAGCGCAGCACGAAAACTTGAAAGCCGCGAGCTGAAAAGCTGAGCGCGGTCTTTTCAGTTTGTTCGACTGGAATATGCGTCATTGAGCCGCCAGGGACAAAAATCAGCGGACGGAACTGCTGCACCGGCGACTTGGGAACGGGCGTCTGCAGATAGCCAGTCAGCACAGCTTTGGTTTGATAATTGGCGGTACTTAAATTTTTTTGAATGATTTCCATTAAAAAACACTCCTGATAAAAGATCCTGGTAGGTGAAATTATAATGCACAAACAATTGTTTTGGCCAATCAAGACTGCCCATCTCGTAATTAAAATGGGCAGCCAAGACGATCTTCAGGCTGTCTTGAATCTATTAAGCGATGGTGAACTGGTTAGATTAAGCGGACTGCAGCTGCCAGATGATCAAATGATGCGTGGCTGGGCGGTCAATAACTGGCTTAGCCAGCAGCAGATTTTGTTAATCACTGATCCAGCTGGGCAGCTGCTCGGTTTGATCAGCTTATTCCCGATATATGCAAACGATGGAAACTATCAGGCTCACATCATGGAGCTGGGATATTTACTGAGACGCGATCGTTGGGGAAGAGGAATTATGAGTGAGGCGCTCGCCGTTTTTTTGCAAGCGCTGGCAAAAAATAGCGATGTTAAGCGGCTGCAGGCGTATGTGGCCATCGGTAATCTGCGTTCCAGATCTTTATTGAAAAAGTTTAAATTTGATCAGATCGGTAATGAAAACGGTTATTTGAAAATGGTTAAAGCTTTATAATTACATGCATAAACTTGTTTAAATATTTATTTTATTGTATAATCTTTTTCGTTGTCGCAGATAAGCCAATTTGGGCAGATAGTCCAATTGATATGGCTTTTTTGCTGAAATTGCGCTAAAATGTTTAATCATATTAAGTATGCACACCTTATACTTTATCCATGAGAAATGTATAACTGGCGCTCGAAATTGTCATAGAGGAGGAATCCATTTACGATGAGTGGAGAGGCAAAGAATGGTGGTACGGAAGGTCAGACGATAACTGGTAATTCCGGCCATATGAAACGGACGCTGCAGACGCGGCACCTGTCGATGATTGCTTTGGGCGGATCGATCGGTACCGGGATGATGATTGCCAGTGGTTCGGCAATCTCAACGGCTGGGCCTGGTGGGGCTTTGGTCGCCTACAGCATGATGGGAATCATGGTTTACTTTTTGATGACTAGTCTGGGTGAGATGGCAACCTATATTCCATTGACGGGATCGTTTGCTACCTACTGTACTAAGTTTGTTGACCCGGCATTAGGTTTTGCCATGGGCTGGAACTACTGGCTGAACTGGGTGATTACGATTGCCGTTGACGCGGTTACCTCTGGAGTTATCATTCAATTCTGGTGGCCCCAGTTTCCTGAATGGATTTTTAGCGGCTTTGTTTTGCTGGTGATCTTTTTGATCAATTATCTGTCAGTGCGCTCATATGGTGAGACTGAATACTGGCTGTCAATCATTAAAGTCGTAACGATCATTGTCTTCTTGATCGTTGGTTTTATGATCATTTTTGGAATTATGGGTGGTCAAGGACCGATCGGCTTAAAAAACTTCCATTACAAAAAAGCGCCGTTCGTTGGCGGCTTTCCCAGCATTCTGACCGTGTTCTTGGTAGCAGGGATGTCATTTCAGGGTACTGAGCTGGTCGGTATTACGGCTGGTGAATCCGCCACGCCGGAAAAATCCGTTCCGAAGGCCATTCACTCAACCTTCTGGCGGATCTTGCTGTTCTACATTCTTTCAATTTTTGTCATGGCCTGCATTTTGCCATATACCGACAAAAACCTTTTGAGCAGCAACGTTCAAGACGTGGCGATGTCGCCATTTACGATTGTCTTTAAGCGGGCCGGCCTGGCAGCGGCAGCCAGCGTGATGAATGCGGTTATCTTGACGGCCGTGATCTCTTCAGCCAACTCAGGACTTTATGCCTCAACGCGGATGTTGTTCTCGCAAGCACGGGAAGGTTATGCCTGGCGGGGCTTTGGCTATGTTAATAAGCGGGGGATTCCAATCTATGCGCTGCTGGGGACGATGGCCGTCTCGCTGGCGATCTACCTGCTGCATTTTGTCAGTGCCAACGCCTATAACTACCTGATTGATGCATCCGGGCTGTCTGGCTTTATTGCCTGGCTGGGGATTGCAATGGCTCACTACCGGTTCCGGCGGGCCTTTGTTGCACAGGGACATCAGCTGAGCGAGCTGAAGTATCATGCGACCATGTTCCCATTTGGCCCGATTTTTGCTTTTATCTTCTGTATGATTGTGATTGTTGGTCAAAATATTCCAGCATTCATTCACTTAGATTGGGACAACATCTTGATTACCTACATGGCAGTGCCGATCTTCTTGATCCTGTTCTGCTACTACAAGTTCCGCTATAAGACGCACCTGCTTTCGCTGCAGGAAGCCGATTTATCGCGCAGCTCGCGTGGTGAGAAGTATATTACTGCTGATGGCAAGGAAATCAAGTAGAAAATTAAAACTTGCTTAAAATCAAAAGTGAGTTATAATCAAATAATGTGTAAAAGAGAAGAGGTGCGAGTCTCATCAGTAGACCAGGCTGGATGCTTCAGAATCAATGCCTGGCTGAAAGGGATGCTCGCCGAAACGCGTATCGACTGAAGACCTTGCGCGTTGGGCCGTAGTTAAATAAATTACGGACTGTCGCAGAAGTTTCTGCGGGGCGCTTCCATGATTGATTCAACAATTACGAAGTTAAGTTGAGTCGACGAGCAGGGAAGTCCTGGCTTGCCGGCTCTTTTTGTTTGCCTTTCTCGCCAATAAATTTGAGGAGGATTTTTTCATGAGCGAACACAGTCATGAAGGCAGTGAAGGTCATATTCAACGGACATTGAAAACGCGCCACCTGTCAATGATAGCTCTTGGCGGTACGATTGGGACGGGGCTGTTTATTGCCAGTGGTTCGGCAATCTCAACGGCCGGGCCAGGTGGTGCTTTGGCAGCTTATGCTATTATGGGGATCATGGTCTATTTCTTGATGACCAGTCTGGGTGAAATGGCCACCTATATTCCAGTTTCGGGTTCTTTTGCCACCTATTCGACAAAGTTTGTTGATCCGGCACTGGGCTTTGCGATGGGCTGGAATTATTGGTTTAACTGGGCCATTACGATTCCGGTTGACGTAACGACAGCGGGGCTGGTATTCCAATATTGGCTGCCGCATTTTCCAAGTTGGCTGTTCAGTACGTTTGTTTTGCTTGCGATTTTTCTGATCAATTATCTTTCAGTTCGTTCATATGGTGAAACGGAATACTGGCTGTCTTTGATCAAGGTCGTAACGGTTATTATCTTTTTGGTCGTTGGGGTCTGCATCATCTTTGGAATCATGGGTGGTCAAGGACCAGTTGGCTTGAAGAACTTCCATTATAAGGACGCGCCATTCGTTCACGGCTGGTCTGGGATCTTAAGCGTATTCTTAGTTGCTGGATTCTCATTCCAGGGAACTGAGTTGATTGGGATTACGGCTGGTGAGGCAGCAACGCCCGAAAAATCAGTTTCCAAAGCTATTCACTCAACTTTTTGGCGCATCCTGCTGTTCTATATTTTTGCAATCTTTGTCATTGCCTGTATCCTGCCGTACACTAACAAGAATCTGCTGAACTCAGACGTACAGAATATTACGATGAGTCCATTTACGATCGTCTTTAAGCGGGCTGGGATGGCGGCTGCAGCCAGTGTTATGAATGCGGTTATCTTAACGGCCGTGATCTCAGCAGCCAACTCTGGCCTGTATGCCTCGACGCGAATGCTGTTCTCACAAGCGCGGGAAGGCTATGCCTGGAAGATCTTTGGCTATGTCAACAAGCGCGGGATTCCGATCTATGCACTGCTGGGCACTATGGTTGTCTCATGTTTGGCCTACCTGACACAGTTTATTGGTCCTGAAGCATATAATTACCTGATTGGGGCTTCTGGTCTGTGCGGCTTTATTGCCTGGCTAGGAATTGCCGTTTCGCATCTGCGCTTCCGGCGGGCCTTTATTGCGCAAGGACATCAGATCAGCGAATTGAAGTATCATGCCACGCTGTTTCCGTTTGGCCCAATCTTTGCCTTGATCTTGTGTGTCGTCGTAATGTGTGGTCAAAACATTGATGCCTTTATCAAGATGGATTGGTCAAACATTGCTATTACTTATATGGCCGTACCATTGTTCTTGATTTTATTCATCTACTATAAGGTTCGCTACAAGACGCACTTGATTCCACTCAAGGACGTTGATCTGTCACGGAGCAACAACAGTGAGTCATTCGTTCCTGAATCGGAAAAAGAAGCTGAATAATCATTAAATCCTCGCCGGTTTTGGCGGGGATTTTATTGTGAGTGCCGTTGATGATGTTGATGAAGGTGCAGGCTGTAAAAATGCGATCAGCCAAAAGCTGTTTAGTGCTGAACAGCAAAATATTTTATAAAAAGGACGGCTCGTTGATTGGTTGAGACTTTATAGTGTTGACTGATAAATGAAAAACATTTTACTCACGGTGACGGATCAAAGATGATACAATATAGCTCGTGTCTTTTTAGAAAATGGAAAAAAGAGGGAAAAGCAATGATTGTACTAGCAGGAACTATTGGTGCGGGAAAAACCAGTTTAACGCGGATGCTGGCTGATCATTTGGGCAGTCAGGCTTTCTATGAATCAGTTGATGACAATGAAATCCTGCCGCTGTTTTATCAAGATCCTAAGAAATACGGCTTTTTGCTGCAGATCTACTTTTTAAATAAGCGCTTGGCCGAGATCAAGAACTCGTTTAATAATGATTTGAACGTTTTAGACCGCTCAATTTTTGAAGATGCCCTGCTTTTTCGGCTGAATGCCGATCTGGGGCGGGCTACACAGACTGAAGCCGACATCTATTCCTCGCTTTTGGGCAATATGATGGAAGAATTGCCTCAGCAGGCACATACTAAAGCACCAAGTCTTTTGATCAGTATTCAGGTCTCATTTGAAACGATGCTGAAGCGAATCAAGAAACGCGGCCGTTCGTTTGAACAGATTGAAAATGACCCGAGCCTTTATGAATACTATCGCGAATTGAATCAGCGCTATGTTGACTGGTATGCCAGCTATGATGAAAGTCCTAAAATGTTGATTGATGGAGACAAATATGATTTTGTCGAAGATCCCCATGCAGCTGATCAGGTTTTGCGGCTGGTTGATGATAAGCTGACAGAACTG
This sequence comes from Limosilactobacillus sp. WILCCON 0051, assembly GCF_039955095.1. NCBI lineage: Bacteria > Bacillati > Bacillota > Bacilli > Lactobacillales > Lactobacillaceae > Limosilactobacillus > Limosilactobacillus allomucosae. The sequence goes on along the minus strand of NZ_CP154878.1, from coordinate 2,080,391 downwards.
AACCTAAAGTAGTTGGGTTCTTGACAGAATTTATTCAGATATGTATAATTAAATTATTGATTTTCATATCTGATACGGAGGATTAGCTCAGTTGGGAGAGCATCTGCCTTACAAGCAGAGGGTCACAGGTTCGAGCCCTGTATCCTCCATTTTTTATGCTTTACTTGCGGATGTGGCGGAATTGGCAGACGCGCAAGATTTAGGTTCTTGTATCTTATGATGTAAGGGTTCGAGTCCCTTCATCCGCATTATTATCAAACGGCTGTCCTGAAACGAGGTACAGTCGTTTTTTGATTTATTTTGCGTTTGATCGCTGATATAGTTGTTCTTAGAAGTTTTATCGGGAAAGGAAGCTATAAGAATGATCACGTTTGGTCGTTATCGCCTTTCATTCTCAAAAGCCTTGACGTTTGGGTTCTTGATCGTGATTGCAATCGGTACGCTGCTTTTAATGCTGCCGATTGCAACCAAGCCTGGCGAGGACCCATCATTTATGACGGCATTTTTTACCGCAACCAGTGCAACCTGCGTAACTGGACTGACGTTGGTTGATACGGCGACTCATTGGTCTTTGTTTGGTCAGCTGGTAATTACGGCTTTGATTGAGATTGGCGGACTGGGTTTTATGACGTTTGCAATCATGATGTTTTTGTTTGCACGTCAAAAGATCAGGCTTTCAGCACGTCTGTTAGCCCAAGAATCACTGAACCTGCAGTCGCCAGCACAGATTACTATTGTAAATCTAATCGTTGGTCTGTCACTGATCATTCAAGCTTTAGGCGCTTTACTGCTATGGCCTGATTTTGGCCGCCGGTTTGGTTTGATCAAGGGGTTATGGTACAGTATCTTTCACTCGATCTCTGCTTTTTGCAATGCCGGTTTTGATCTGTTTGGCAACAGTCTGGCGTCATTTGCTGATGATACCTATGTCTTGTTTATTATGGCGGTTTTGATTATTGCTGGCTCATTTGGTTTTTTGGTTTGGCGTGATCTATTGCTTTATCGAAAAAAGCATCGGTTGTCGCTGCATACCTCACTGGCACTGTCGACTGGCGCAATTATCCTGCTGTTATCGCTGATGAGCTATCTTTTGACTGAAAATAACCTAGCTGCTCAGTTTCCGCATATGTCAGTCGAGCATCGTTTCATCAATACCGTTTTTATGGCAATTACGCCTCGGACAGCCGGTCTGACGACTTTTTCCTATCAAAATCTTTCACCGGCCGGCATCGCGGTAACGGTAATCTTGATGTTTATTGGTGGGACACCAGGTTCAACGGCTGGGGGAATCAAAACGACTACGGTTGGGCTATTGACGCTGCAGAGTATTGCCACTTTAAAAGGTCAGCGCGATACGGTTTTTGGCAGGCGCCGCTTTAAAGAAGAAAATATTTTTCGGGCGCTGACGCTGGTTTTTGTTGCCTTTGCAATTCTTGCCGCGGCAATCCTGCTGTTGTGTCTGACGCAGCATTTGCCAGCCAATTTTACTTTGGAAGATATTATTTTTGAAGTCATGGCTGCTTTTGGGACAACGGGCATCAGCATGGGGGTTACGCCGCATTTGAATTTATTTGGCAAACTGATCATAATGGCGTTGATGTTTATCGGTCGGGTTGGCATCTATACTGTAATGTTTACTGTTTTAAATGCTCATCCAAAGCAAAAGAACTATCGTTATCCGGAAGAAGGGGTTTTGATTGGCTAATAAAAACAACTATGCAGTAATTGGCATCGGTCAGTTTGGCAGCTCGGTCTGTGAAACTTTGGCCGAGGCGCATCAAGATATTTTGGCCATTGATAAGAATGAAGATGTCGTTAATGAATATGCCAATATGGTAACGCGAGCAGTCATTGCCGATGCTCAAGATGAAGAAGCGATGCGCGAGCTGGATCTGGGGAGCTTTGACAATGTCTATATTTCAGTGGGCAATATTCAGGCCAGTATCATGGCAACCCTAATCGTTAAAGAGTTGGGTGCTAAAAACATTATCTGTAAGGCGGAAAACGAAAATCATGCCCGGGTGCTGGAAAAAATCGGGGCTGACTATGTCGTACGCCCGGAACGTGATATGGCCAGACGAATGGTGTTTCATCAGCTGCATTTAAATATTGCCAACTATTTGATCTTGAATCATGAGCTGACGCTGGCCGAAATTGAGGTTAAGAGTCCAGATTTCTGTGAGCATACGCTAAAAGAGCTCAATCTGCGCGATACGTATCAAGTCAATGTAATTGCCATTGTCAGCGGAGAGCAGGTCAACAAGCTGCCACAAGCCGACGACACGCTTCATTATGGTGATCATATCTCAGTCGTTGGGGATGTCGGATCAATTCAAAAGCTCAGTTCGGTGATTGCTGATGAATGAATAATCTAGTCATAAAAACAGCGCTGTGCAGGCTTTAGAGTCCAGCACAACGCTGTTTTAAGGTGGGTTAGTCGTCAATATCAGACGTCCCGTGACGAGCTCTTAATGCCCAAAGAATTGAAACGGTATCGATTACTTCCTGCAGCATTGCCCCGATAAAAGCAGGGATGATGCCAAATGCGGCAATCAGCATCAAGACCGTACAGATGCCGATACCGATCAAGACGGCCTGTTGAGCAATGCGCATGGTTTCTTGTGAGATCGTAACGGCAATGGCAACCCGGTGCAGGTCATCTTTAACGATTACCAGATCGGCGGACTCGCTGGCTGCCGTTGACCCATGAGCACCCATGGCTATCCCGACATCGGCAGTTGCCAGTGCGGGCGCATCATTGACGCCATCACCGACCATTACGACCGGACGACGATCTTCCGGAACGTTTTTTAAGGCCGCAATCTTTTGTTCGGGCAATAGGTCAGCTCTTACCTCATGGATGCCGACCAGTTTAGCAACGTGCTGTGCAATGGCTTTTTGATCGCCAGTCAGCATAACTAGGTGCTCAACACCCAGTTGACGCAGCTGCTCCATAGTACGTGGCGCTTCAGGACGAATCTGATCTTGAAAAATCACGCAGCCCCAATACTGATCATCCACGCTAACGTAGATTGCAGTCTGAGACAGCGGCTTTTGGGTCGTATCCGGATCAGCAAAGATCAGCTTGCCGACCTTGACTTGCCGGCCGTCAACGATTGCTGAGATCCCATTGCCGACGACCTCTTTTAATTCACTGGCAGAACTAAGCGGAATCTGGTGCGCTTGAGCATAGGCGACGGTTGAGCGGGCAAGGATATGTGGCGACTGTTCCTCGGCACTGGCAGCAAAGTGCAGCAGTTCCTTAATGTCGATTCCCTTGGCCGGTTCGAGATGGTCAACGGTCAGCTGGCCACTGGTAATCGTACCGGTTTTGTCAAAGGCCATGGTTTTTGGATGCGCCATTTTTTCCAGGACGCTGCCAGTCTTGACGATGATCCCGCTGCGTGAGGCCCGACTCATCCCCGAAACGATGGCAACCGGCGCCGCTAAAATCAGGGGACATGGTGAGGCGACAACCATTACTTGAGCGAAACGACTGGGATCTTTGCTGACGATCCAAGCAATGCCGCCAATTACAAGGGCCGCCGCAGTAAAGGGAACGGCATAGCGGTCTGCTAAACGGACAAAGTGAGCCGGGGTGTTCTCCGCCTCTTTAACCAGGGCCACCAGTTTTTGATACTGACTGTCACGCGCTAATTTGACTGCTTTAATGACGATTGCCTGATCGCCGTTTAGCGAGCCTGACATTACCTGATCGCCAACCTGCTTATCGATTGGCTTTGATTCACCGGTCAGTGATGATTCGTTGACTTGCGTATTGCCTTTAATGATCTCGCCATCAATTGGTACCAGTTCGCCAGGTTTAACGACAATCGTATCGCCAATCTTAACCTGGTCGACATGAACGTCTTCAATCTGATCGTTCATCAGCCGGTGTGCAGACTGCGGCGAGTTGTCAAGCAGTGCCTTAAGCTCAGAGTTGGCCTTGCGCGAGGCATAGTCTTCCAAAGCGTCGCCGCCGACCAGCATTACTAAAATCACCATAGCGGCCCAATACTCACCGACGCTTAGAGTAGAGACAACGGCAATGATTGCCAACAGATCAACGCCATAGCGACCGCTTTTAAGAGTGTGGATCATCTCAATCAGCATCGAAAGCGCGATACCGGCTCCCACGATGGTTACCAGAATCTGGGCAGCCAGTGCCTGCTTAAAAGCGTATTGCAGGAGCACGGCTACTAAGGCGACAGCTAAAATCATGAACAATTTTTGCCGATGCGAAAATTTTTTCATAATTTTCAGCTCCTTTCCCCAAATTTTGTCTTAATTATAACGCTATTCAGCAACCGCTTCCAGATGCCAGCTTGAGGCAATCTGCCAAGTTGGTTTCATTCAGGTCAAAATTAATAAATATCGGAATAATTGACGAAAATATAAAATTAGTATTGACATTAAATGCTTTTATCGGTAATATATATAACTGTTGATACGTTATCAACGAACTTAAATAAACATTTGCGGAAGTAGTTCAGTGGTAGAACATCACCTTGCCATGGTGGGGGTCGCGGGTTCGAATCCCGTCTTCCGCTTGATTCCATTATTTCATGCACCCATAGCGCAATTGGATAGAGTGTCTGACTACGAATCAGAAGGTTGAAGGTTCGACTCCTTCTGGGTGCATTAATCGGGAATTAGCTCAGCTTGGTAGAGCGCTTCGTTCGGGACGAAGAGGTCGCAAGTTCAAATCTTGTATTCCCGATTTATAAATAAACATTATGCGGAAGTAGTTCAGTGGTAGAACATCACCTTGCCATGGTGGGGGTCGCGGGTTCGAATCCCGTCTTCCGCTTGAATTGAATATTTATTATGCACCCATAGCGCAATTGGATAGAGTGTCTGACTACGAATCAGAAGGTTGAAGGTTCGACTCCTTCTGGGTGCATTTCTTGCGGAAGTAGTTCAGTGGTAGAACATCACCTTGCCATGGTGGGGGTCGCGGGTTCGAATCCCGTCTTCCGCTTTTTGTATGCCGATGATTTTTCATCGGTTTTTTTATTAAAAAGATCCTGTCAGCACCAATTTGGCAATGACAGGATCTGATCGTTACTAGGCCTAGATCAGCCGATATTCTTTTAAAAGTTCTTCGATATAGGTTCCCTTGACTTTTTTGAGTCCCTCTTTAACTAATAGTTTCTGGGACAATGGCAGGTCCAGTTCAGTTAATTTCTTTTGATCATTAAGATAGTACATGGCATTCATCATCAAACGAACGTCAAAGGCTGAGGCAAAGACTTCGGGAACGCCCCGGTCAATGTCAAGCAGAGTATAAACGGCTTCCATGGCGGTACGAACGGAGTATTCAGTTGTAAAGACCGTATCACGTGGCGTTTCAGCAAAATTGCCGATAAAGGCTAGATTCTTGGAATGCTTTGGTACGACTAATGGGCGGTCACCCAAGGATCGCGGCATGAAGTAGGATGTGATATACGGCATGTGAGCAGGAATCGTTGTTGCTGCTTTTGCCATGGCCGGAATATCATTTTCTGGTACGCCCATATGATATAGCCACTCCTCACATAGTTCGATACCGGTACATTCGGGCATCGTTTTTTTAACGTAGTTGCCGCCTTTGTCAGAGAAGAGGCCGTACAGCCAGACGATCAGTTCATTAGGCTTCTGCTGGTGAAAATGAGGCTGCCGACTGATCGAATAGCCTAAGAGCCAGTTGGAGTCTTTGATTGTTGTAGGGCCGCTGGTTACGATTGAGCCACTGTGCGGATCTTTTTTATTTACTTTTTCAATAAATGGTACGATATCATTGTTTTTAAAAGTAATCGTAGCCGACATAGTCCAGTTTGCATTTGGAATCTGCTCGCAGAACTTTTCTGGATGACCAAAATCACTGTCTTGGGCTGCCAGGTTCTTCCATAGCTGCCAGCTAGCGCCAAGCGGATGATCAATTGGTGCAGGGTGATCATTGTCGCCGTACGTGGTGCTTTCGGTGATCGAACCATTTGTTACAAAGACCAGATCATTTGGTGTCAGTTCGATGTTTTGCGGCTCACCAGCAACTTTCATCTCGATCTTGGTGGCAAGCTTGTCGTCACCGGAGCGGTTAACGATGATGTTGTCGACGGTGGTTTCTTGATGGAATTGAACCTCATGATCCTTTAAGAATTTAACCATTGGGAGAATCAATGACTCATATTGGTTGAATTTGGTAAAACGCAGTGATGAAAGATTTTTGAGCGTACCAACGTGTTGGATGAACCGCATCAGATAACGACGCATTTCCATGGCGCTGGCCCATGGCTCAAAGGCAAACATCGTACACCAGTAGAGCCAGAAATTGGATTGGAAGAACTCCTTGTCAAAGACTTCATTGATTTTGACGTCCTGGAGTTTTTCTTCTGGCGTTAAAACCAGGTCAACGATCTCTTTGACCGCTTTTGGCGTCAGCAGCAGCTGTCCATCGGTTGGCAAAGCTTCACCGCGATTCTGAATGACACGAGTTTTAGCATAGCAGGGGTCTTTACGGTTTAGACGATAGAACTCATCCAATACTGAAGCGCCGGGGACTTCCAGTGACGGAATCGAACGAAACAGATCCCAGAGCGTCTCAAAATGCGGTTCCATTTCACGGCCGCCACGAATAATATAGGAATTGCGCTGAACGCTGTAAATTCCATCCATGCTGCCGCCTGGAACTGACAATTCTTCAAGAATATGGATTTTTTTACCTGGCATCTGTCCGTCACGAATCAAAAAGACGGCTGTGGCTAATCCAGCTAGACCTGCTCCAATGATATATGCCGATTTTTTTTCGATATCGGCTGGCTTGTCAGCATTAACGAACGCCTCGTAGTTTCCATTTGTGTAATGCATCATGCTCGCTCCTTTCAATACCAAAAATCGTTACACTTGTAACTATGCCTTTATAATATTGTTGACGCTTTCATTTGTCAATCGTTTTTAGGAAAGCGAGGAATTAGCATTAATGAATAAAAAGAGTCAAAAAACACAACTGAAAATTGAGCAAGCAATGTTTGAACTGCTTAAGGAAAAGCCTTACGCTGAACTGACAGTGGCTGAGATCGCACAACGAGCAAAGGTGTCGCGAATGGCTTTTTACCGTAATTTCAGTGGCAAGGATGCAATTTTGACGCATTTTTTGCAACAGGAATTTGCTGATTTCATTCAAGATATCAAAGAACATGACCTGAATTCATTGGAACAGCAGCTTACGGCCTACCTCAGCCACTTCAAGAATCATCCAGATTTAATGCGTGTTTTGTTGAAAGCTGGTTTTGAAGGTGAACTGCTCAATCAGCAGACGGCCTACCTGCATCGTTTGCTGATTGAGTATCATCCAGAACTTGATCTTTCAGACTATGCAATCAGCTACCAGTCTGGCGGAATCTACATGCTGCTGATTTGGTGGGTTAATGATGATTTTACTGCGCCGGTTGAGCTGCTGGTCGATTATGCGCGACGCCATATCATGCTGAATAAATAAAAACTGACCGTCATCGATCAAATGGATTGGTGACGGTCAGACTGATTATAATCAATTTGAATGCTTATTTTGATGACTTTTGATAGACGCACTGGCCTTTAAACCAGGTTTCATTTGCATTTACGGTTGCCAGTTCATCTTTTGAGACGTTGAAGATATCTTTGTTTAAAATTACAAAGTCAGCTGATTTGCCAACCTCCAGCGTTCCGTTATGTGTAAAGCCGCCAATTTCTGCTGCCCATTTGGTATAGCCTAAGATGGCCTGCGGAACGGTAATGGCCTCTTCAATGTTTACAACGTCATTATTGGCAGCCTGGCGCGTTACGGCTGCATAGATACTGTAGAAAGGACTGTCAGGCTCAGCCCAGGGAGTACATGGCGCATCAGAGCTTAAAGTCGTCAGTGCCTTTGATTTAAGCATTGATTTAACGCGGTAGGCCAATTTGAACTGTTCCGGTGTCAAATAGCTGCGATAGGATTCATCTTCTGCAAAGAAAAAGATTGGCTGGGTGGAGAGACCATACCACATTTTGGCGTGATTAATCTGATCAAGCATCTGGTCGCTAAGCAGCGAAGCGTGTTCGATGCGGATTGAAGGCATATCATCCAGCCAAGGATCTAAATCACAGGTCGTATCCAAAACCAGCTGAATTGCCGCATCACCCATCGCATGAACGGCGGCCTGCAGCTGATGCTTTTGGGCAAATTTGATGGCCGTCTTCAGCTTGGTCTGGTCAGTAAGCAAAACGCCACGCTTGCCAGAAGGATAAGGCAATGAGTTGTCAGCAGTCTCGCCAGAAATACTGCCGTCCATGAAAATCTTGATGCCGGCTACCCGCAGCTGATCATCGCCCACTGGATCAAGGTCTTGACCAGGCTTCAGCTCATCATAGACATAATAGATAGAGGCTCGTGGCTTAAAGCCCTGCTTGACGGCATCCTGGTAAAGGCGCAGCGTAGGGTAGGGATTGAGCCGACCCATCATTTCGCCAATTGCAACGATGCCGTTTTCGAGGTAATGATCAGAGCTGTTAACCATGTTTTGCACGTCGTTTTCGTAGCTTTGCGCTGATTTGGCTCGAATCAGCAGCTGACTGGCGGCTACCTCACGCATAAAACCAGTGGGACGGCCATCTGGGAAACGTTCGATATGGCCGCCTTTGGGATCTGGGGTGTTTTGATCGATACCAGCCAGTGCCAAGGCTTTTGAGTTGCCAACCGATGAATGACAGTCAGAACGATAGATAAAGATCGGCTGCTCGGTAGTAACCTGGTCCAGATCGTCAACGGTTGGCGCGCGATGTTCAGCCAGCTTGGTTTCGTCAAAGCCCCAGCCCTCGATCCAGACATCCGGACCTTGACCATATTGTGGGGAAGCTTTTAGAGCGGCGATCATTTCTTGAATGCTGTTGACGTTAGGGGGCGTACAGGCCGTCCCGTGAAGAGCATCTGCGATATATTTGGGATGGGTATGACAATCGATCAGTCCAGGCAAAACCGTTTGCTGATGCAGATCAATCGCTTGGGGATCGTCAACCTGTTCAGTCTGCCCAATCCAGCTGATGCGGCCATCTTTAACTTTAAAGGCAGAGACAAAATCAGTTTCGCTGGTACCGACAAATACCTTGCCGTTGACAAAAGTTTGTTCCATAGTTAATTCCTCCGTGATATTTTGGTAGCGGTAACATTATGATAATCCGCCAGCCGTATCGAGACAACCTTGGAAAAATAAAACTGAACATTATATTCATTATTATCTAAAAAATCAAAATTAGCATTGTAATCAAGTTTGGGCTATTCAGATGATGAAAGCCTTTACTTATTTTTGATAAGTTTAAATCTGCACAAGCGAAAAATAATTTTGAAAGTGCTTTAGATGGCTGTGAAGCCTTTTGCATCGGTAGGGAAACGGTTTTTAAATCCAGTGGTCTAGGTTAAATGTGCAAACGTTCACTTTCCAAATCGATATGAATCTGCTAAGATAGGGGCTGTAAAGGAAATCTAATGATTGCAAAGGAGATTTTGCTCTATGAAAGCTGCTGTTATTCGTGAAAATTGTGATGGCTTCGTTGACGTTAAGGACGTTACGCTGCGTGATCTGAAGCCAGGTGAAGCACTGGTCGACATGGAATACTGTGGTCTTTGCCACACCGACCTGCACGTTGCTGCCGGCGATTTTGGCAAGAAGCCTGGTACGATCATTGGTCACGAAGGTGTTGGCCGCGTATCTAAGGTTGCTCCTGGCGTTACCAGCTTGAAAGTTGGCGATCGCGTATCAATTGCTTGGTTTTTTAAGGGCTGTGGCCACTGTGAGTACTGTCTGACGGGTCGTGAAACGCTTTGCCGCAACGTTTTGAACGCCGGCTACACTGCTGATGGTGCTATGGCTCAACAATGCATCGTTCCTGCTGATTATGCAGTTAAGGTACCAGAAGGCCTGGACCCAGTTGAGGCAACTTCTCTGACCTGTGCCGGCGTTACGATGTACAAGGCACTGAAGGTTTCCGGCATCAAGCCAGGTCAATGGGTATCAATCGTTGGTGCTGGTGGTCTGGGTAACCTGGGGATTCAATTTGCTCACAACGTATTTGGTGCTCACGTTGTTGCCGTTGATGGTAACCCTGACAAACTGGAAGCTGCCAAGAAGGAAGGCGCTGAACTTCTGATCAACCGTCATGATGGCAATGTTGACGAACAGATCCAAGAAAAGGTTGGTGGCGTTCACGCAGCTGTTGTTACGGCCGTTACGCCAGCTGCCTTTGACCAAGCTGTTGGTTCCCTGCGTCCAGATGGCAAGTTGGTTGCCGTTGCTCTGCCAAAGGGTGACATGCAATTGAATATTGCCAAGACGGTTCTGGATGGGATCGTTGTTGCTGGTTCACTGGTTGGTACGCGTCAAGACCTGGCTGAATGCTTCCAATTTGGTGCTGAAGGCAAGGTTCACCCAATCGTTAAGACCCGCAAGCTGGAAGAAATCAACGACATGATTCAAGAACTTAAGGACAACAAAGTAGTTGGCCGGAACGTCGTTGACTTTGTACACAACAAATAATTGAATAACGGCTAAGGCAAGCTGATCTTAGCAATCTAAAATTTAAGGCTCATCGTTGTTTTGCAGCGATGAGTTTTTTTATTTAAAATCGGAATTTTATGGATATATATGATAAAATTAAGGTCAACATTAGTCAGATAAAGAAAGAGGGGGCGAAATTTTGGAAGACCGCAGTATTTCAGATATTATTGAAGCTTATCTTAAAGAAATTCTTGGCAACTCAGAGCAGATTGAGATACGTCGTTCAGAAGTGGCCAACCATTTCGATGTGGTACCATCACAGATCAATTATGTAATTAAAACTCGCTTCACCCTGCAAAATGGCTACCTGGTTCAAAGCAAACGTGGCGGTGGCGGCTATATTCGCATTGAACGCATCAATCTATTGGATGATGTCGATGTCTTGGATATGCTGATCAATGCAATTGGCGACTCAATCAGTGAACGGGATGCCTTCGACGTGATTCGAACTTTATATGAAGAAAAAGTCATCACGCGACGAGAAGGTGATTTAATGATGGTAATGGTCGCTAAACAAACCTTGAAACTGGATAGTCGGGTTAAAGAAAATCAGCTGCGGGCCCGGGTTTTGACTTCACTGTTGAACCGGCTGCGTTTTGAAAGCTAAAAGAGAAAGAGACGGTGATTTAATGGACAATAATTCATACACCCGAAGCGCGCAAAACGTTTTGCAGATTGCCCAGGAACAGGCACACTACTTTAAGCATCAGGCCGTGGGAACCGAGCATCTGCTGCTGGCGTTGAGCATGGTTTCCAATAGTATTGCGGGCCGTGTTTTGAATCAGTTTAACGTCACCAGCGATGATATTCGTGAAGAAATCGAAAGTCTAACCGGCTATGGCACGATGCAGGAAGTTGATCGCGATACCTATCTGCCTGATTCGCCCAAGCTGCGCAGTATTTTATTGCTGGCTAAGCAGATGGCCCAGCGTCTACAGGCTCCTCAAATTGGCACCGAGCATCTGCTGTTAGCCCTGCTGAGTGATGATGCAATCCTATCATCACGAATCTTAAGCAATCTGGACGTTAATCCCAAACAGGCACGTCGGATTTTGCTGCGGCGCTTAGGAATCGCAGAAAATCAACAGCGGCGGGCACCACGGCGACGTCCTGGCGAAAATGACGGCAGCGACGGCGAGGTTCAGGGAACACCGACGCTGGACAAGCTGGCCCGTGATTTAACACAGATCGCGCGCAGTGATGGCATGGATCCCGTAGTTGGCCGCGATCGTGAAATCAAGCGGGTAATTCAGATCCTCAGTCGTCGGACTAAAAACAATCCGGTGCTGATTGGTGAGCCAGGGGTCGGCAAAACCGCGATTGCAGAAGGCTTGGCCGAACGCATCGTAGCTGGTCGGGTGCCTGAAGAACTGGCTGATAAGCGATTGATGATGCTGGATATGGGTTCGCTGGTTGCGGGCACCAAGTATCGCGGTGAGTTTGAGGACCGTTTGAAAAAAATCATCAATGAAATCTATCATGATGGCCATGTAATTCTTTTTATCGATGAACTGCATACTCTGGTTGGAGCTGGTGGTGCAGAAGGGGCGATTGATGCCTCAAATATCTTAAAGCCAGCGCTGGCCCGTGGTGAGCTGCAGACGATTGGCGCAACGACGCTGGATGAGTATCAAAAATACATTGAATCAGACGCAGCTTTGGAACGGCGCTTTGCAACGGTTCAAGTTGAAGAGCCGACCGCTGAGGATGCGCTGGCGATTCTAAAAGGTTTGCGGCCTAAATATGAAGAGCATCATCACGTCAAAATCGATGATGAAGCCTTGGAAGCTGCCGTTAAGCTGTCAACGCGCTATTTGACGAGCCGTTTTCTGCCAGATAAGGCTATTGATTTGATGGATGAGGCAGCGGCCATGGTACGCATCGAAGCTGAAGAACAGTCCTCACCACTGGCAAACGAACAGGCTCAGCTGCGCAAACTAGGCGAGGAAAAAGAACAGGCCATTGAGCAGCAGGACTTTGATCGCGCGGCCCAGCTCAGGCAGGCTGAACTGACCATCAAGGCGCGACTGGCACAAGAAGAGGAACAGCGACAAAAGCAGGCTGATCAATATCAGCTGCACGTTACCGGTGAAGACATTGCTAAAGTGGTGGCAGAATGGACGGGTGTACCGCTGACTCAGCTGCAGAAGACGGAAAGCGACCGGCTGATCAATCTGGAACGAGTCCTGCATCAACGCGTGATTGGTCAGGATGAGGCAGTTTCGGCAATTGCCCGTTCAATTCGTCGAGCGCGCAGTGGTCTTAAGGATCCTAATCGGCCAATTGGCTCATTTATGTTTCTGGGGCCAACCGGTGTCGGGAAGACGGAATTAGCTAAGGCGCTGGCTGAAGCAATGTTTGGTTCGGAAAGCAATATGATTCGTGTCGATATGTCTGAGTATATGGAAAAGTACAGCGTCAGTCGCTTGATTGGGGCGGCTCCTGGCTATGTTGGTTATGATGAGGGTGGTCAGCTGACGGAAAAGGTTCGTCAGCATCCATATAGCGTCGTGCTGCTTGATGAAGCCGAAAAAGCGCACCCCGACGTATTTAACCTATTGCTGCAGGTACTGGATGATGGCTATCTGACGGATTCAAAAGGACGGCGCGTTGACTTCCGCAATACGATTTTGATTATGACTTCTAATCTTGGAGCCACTCAGCTGCAGGATGAAAAAACAGTTGGCTTTGGGGCTGCCGACATGACGACGGATTATCAGGCCATGTCAGCCGCCATCAAGCAGCAGCTGAAACTGCACTTCCGGCCAGAATTTCTCAATCGTATTGATGAAACGATCATCTTCCACTCCTTGAATCCAAAAGAGCTGCATCAGATCGTTAAGCTCCTGGCCAACAAAGTCAAACAGCGGATGGCTGAGCGTGATATCAAGGTACGCTTTACGCCAGGCGCGATCGATGTGATTGCCAAAGCCGGCTATGATCCTGAATATGGCGCGCGGCCGTTGCGACGCTCACTGCAGAATCTGGTTGAGGATCCATTGAGCGAGGCATTGCTGGCCGGGGCAGTCCAAACTGGTGATGAAGTCGTGATTGGTTCGCATCAGGGCAAGATTACGCTAAAGGACAAACGCGGGGATGCCAAGCCTGAATTGATTGCCCTGCCTTAAAATTCTGCTGGTTTCGATAAATAACCTGATAGATAAATTTTATTAGTCATTGAATCATCATTTAATGAAATGAGATTTAATGACTTTTATTTTTGGCGAATTAGTAACCCAAGCTTGCAAGAACTGGGTTTTCGTGTGAGAATTATTTTTGACTAATATGGGAAACCGATAAGGGAGAATCGATAGAGCATGAAACGAGCAGAACAATTGGCAAAAACTCGCCAAGCAATTTTAAAAACCGCTACTACACTGTTTTTGCAAAAAGGCTTTTCTGGTGCCTCGACCAGAGATATCGCCAAGCAGATCGGCATTACTCAGCCAGCTTTGTACCACCACTTTAATGATAAGGAAGTTTTGTACCTGGCTGTTTTAACCAATCTATGCAGTAAGGTTCGCCAGGATATCAACAAGGTTATGCGCAAACAGCAGATTGATCCAGAAGAACGACTGTATGGAATTACTGAAGTATTGAGAAAGCATCATCCGCTCAACGTCTACGATCAGTATCAAGAAGCCAAAAGAGAGCTTTCCGAAAGTGCTCAGCGCAAACTGGACATGCTGTTTACGATGGATTACCTTGAACCGATTGCTGATTTCTTTAAACTTCCTGAAGTGCGTCTGCGGCCGGATTTGTTGCCTAAAGAAGCGGCGGAATTGTTTATTGCTGATCTGTCGCCGATCTTTAAATCATTTCAGCCAATTGGCGGCCATGCCATCTCTGAAGAGCAGCGTACCAAGCTGATTTTGAGCTGCATTTTACGCGGTTTGACGGTTTCGGCAACGACCAGTGAAAAATAAAATATTGACAATGAATTAGCAAACGCGTATGATAATCGGTGTATGTAATTGCGAGTTCATTTGAGTTCCGTGATCTCTTGTCCATGGGATTCTTTATAAAAACCAAAGACAGCACCCAGCTGTTTTTGGATTTTTTTTGCCCAAAAGCAGGAATTTTGATGATTTGTAATCAAAATGTAATATTACAAATTTAAATGAGCTTGCCCAACAAATTTGAGAGGTGAATAGTTTGGCCGGACATTTAGTAAAATACGGTAAGCACCGTACGCGTCGCAGTTACTCCCGTATCAAGGAAGTACTGGACCTGCCTAACTTGATTGAAATCCAGACCGATTCCTATAACTGGTTTATGGAAAAAGGTCTGCGGGAAATGTTTAACGACATCATGCCAATCGATGACTTCCAAGGCAAACTGTCGCTGGAATTCGTCGACTACCAACTGCTTGAACCTAAGTATACGGTTGATGAAGCCCGGGAACACGATGCAAACTACTCTGCACCGCTGCACGTTACCCTGCGCTTGACGAACCACGAAACTGGCGAAATCAAGTCCCAAGACGTGTTCTTCGGCGACTTCCCACTGATGACGGACCAAGGTACCTTTATTATCAATGGTGCGGAACGAGTAATCGTTTCTCAACTGGTTCGTTCTCCTGGCGTTTACTACAATGAAGAAGATGACAAAAACGGCCGGCCAAGCTATGGTGCCACTTTTATTCCAAACCGTGGTGCCTGGCTGGAATACGAAACCGATGCAAAGGGAATCTCCTACGTACGGGTTGACCGGACACGGAAACTGCCTTTGACTGAAATGGTGCGCGCGCTGGGCTTTGGCTCTGACGATGAGATCATCGACATGCTGGGCGGCAACAGTGAAGGCCTGTCTGCTACGATTGATAAAGACGTGCACAAGAACCCTGAAGACTCACGAGTTGAAGAAGCCTTAAAGGACATCTACGAACGCTTGCGTCCAGGTGAGCCTAAGACGGCTGACTCAGCACGGAATCTGCTGACGGCTCGCTTCTTTGATCCAAAGCGCTACGACATGGCACCGGTTGGCCGTTACAAGACCAACAAGAAACTGATGATGAAGTACCGGCTGCTGGGTCAAACGCTGGCTGAAACGCTGGCAGATCCGGAAACTGGTGAAATCCTGGCCAACAAGGGCGATGTAGTTACCAAAGAAGTATTGAAGAATTTGGAACCAGCCCTGGACAACGATGACTTCAAGATGGTTACCTACACGCCATCTGATGAAGCTGTTGTTACGGCACCGGTTAAGCTGCAAAAGATCCTGGTTTACTCCAAGAATGATCCTGACCGTGTTGTGCCAATCGTTGCCAACGGTCACATTCCTTTGGAGCTTAAGCACATTCAGCCAGCTGACATCATCGCGTCCATCAACTACTTCTTCAACCTGCAAGAAGGCATTGGCACGACTGATGACATCGACCACTTGGGTAACCGGCGAATTCGTTCCGTAGGTGAACTGCTGCAGAACCAATTCCGGATCGGCTTGGCTCGGATGGAACGTGTGGTTCGTGAACGGATGTCGATTCAAGACATTAACACGGTTACGCCACAGCAGCTGATCAACATTCGGCCAGTGGTTGCCTCAATTAAGGAATTCTTTGGTTCTTCACAGCTTTCTCAATTCATGGACCAAACCAACCCACTGGGCGAACTTTCGCACAAGCGGCGTCTGTCTGCCCTGGGTCCTGGTGGTTTGACTCGTGACCGGGCCGGCTATGAAGTTCGTGACGTTCACTATACTCACTACGGCCGGATGTGCCCAATTGAAACGCCTGAAGGTCCTAACATCGGTCTGATCAACTCACTGTCATCCTATGCTCGGATCAATGAATATGGCTTTATCGAAACGCCATACCACCGTGTTTCATGGGATACGCACAAGGTTACCGACAAAATCGACTACCTGACTGCTGATGAAGAAGATAATTACATCATTGCTCAGGCCAACACCAAGCTTAACGATGACGGCTCATTTGCTGATGAAGAAATCATGTGCCGTCATAAGGATGACTATGTTGAAACGACTCCTGAAAACGTCGACTACATGGATATCTCGCCTAAGCAGGTTGTTTCCGTTGCCTCAGCATGTATTCCTTTCCTGGAAAACGATGACTCCAACCGTGCCTTGATGGGTGCCAACATGCAGCGTCAAGCGGTTCCTTTGATCAACCCTCATGCACCGCTGATTGGTACTGGGATTGAATACAAAGCCGCTCATGACTCTGGGGTTGCCTTGGTTGCCAAGAAGGCTGGTACGGTTGAATACGTCGATGCTCGTGAAATTCGCGTTCGTGAAGAAGATGGCACGCTTGACACCTACAAGCTGATGAAATTCCGTCGTTCCAACGGTGGTAAGAACTACAACCAGCGTCCAATCGTCAAGGTCGGTGAACATATCGATGCTGATGACGTTTTGGCTGATGGTCCATCAATGGAACAAGGTGAACTGGCGCTGGGGCAAAACCCATTGATCGCCTTTATGACTTGGCAAGGCTACAACTTTGAAGATGCCATTGCCATCAATGAACGCTTGATCAAAGAAGACGTCTACACTTCAATTCACATTGAATCATATGAATCTGAAGCTCGTGAAACCAAGCTTGGACCTGAAGAAATGACCAGCGAGATCCCTAACGTTGGTGCCGATGCCTTGAAGAATCTGGACGAAACCGGTGTTATTCGTGTTGGTGCTGAAGTTAACGATGGTGACATTCTGGTTGGTAAGGTTACGCCAAAGGGAATGACTGAGCTGTCAGCTGAAGAACGGCTGCTGCACGCCATCTTTGGTGAAAAGTCGCGTGAGGTTCGTGATACGTCGCTGCGGGTACCACACGGCGGTGGCGGTATCGTTCAAGACGTTAAGGTATTTACGCGTGAAAACGGTGATGAGCTGGCTCCTGGTGTCAACAAGATGGTTCGGGTCTACATTGCTCAAAAGCGTAAGATCCAAGTCGGTGACAAGATGGCCGGCCGACACGGTAACAAGGGTACGGTTTCAATCGTGGTACCAGAAGAAGACATGCCATATATGCCAGATGGTACGCCAATCGATATCATGCTGAGTCCAATGGGTGTGCCTTCCCGTATGAACATTGGTCAAGTTATCGAACTGCACCTGGGGATGGCTGCTCGCAAGCTGGGTATCCACATTGCTACGCCAGTCTTTGATGGGGCAACCGATGAAGACGTTTGGGAAGCAGTTAAGGAAGCCGGACTGCCATCTGATGGTAAGACGATTCTTTACGATGGCCGCACGGGTGAACCATTTGAACAACGAGTTTCCGTTGGTGTCATGCACTATCTGAAGCTGGCACACATGGTTGACGACAAGATTCACGCTCGTTCAATTGGACCTTACTCACTGGTTACGCAACAGCCATTGGGTGGTAAGGCACAATTTGGTGGTCAGCGTTTCGGTGAAATGGAAGTCTGGGCCCTCGAAGCCTATGGTGCTGCCTACACGCTGCAAGAAATCTTGACTTACAAGTCCGATGACGTTGTTGGTCGTGTCAACACCTACGAAGCCATCATCAATGGTGACCCAATTCCAAAGCCAGGTGTTCCTGAATCCTTCCGCGTGCTGGTTAAGGAACTGCAATCCCTTGGTCTGGATATGAAGGTGCTTGACAGTCAAAACGAAGAAGTTCAACTTAAGAACATGGATGAAGGCGTGGCCGACATCCGCAAGCTGGCTCGCGATGGCAGCGACAAGCACGAAGAAGTCAAAGACGAAGCAAAACAAGACTAGTTTGCCTGAATTGAAATAAGGAGGATCATCCTTTGATTGACGTCAATAAATTTGAAAGCATGCAGATCGGTCTGGCCTCACCACAAAAGATCCGCAGCTGGTCGTACGGGGAAGTTAAAAAGCCGGAAACGATCAACTACCGGACGCTGAAGCCGGAAAAAGACGGTCTGTTTGACGAACGAATCTTTGGTCCAACCAAGGATTACGAATGTGCTTGTGGCAAGTACAAGCGGATTCGTTTCAAGGGCCGCGTTTGTGACCGCTGTGGAGTTGAGGTTACCAGCTCCAAGGTACGTCGCGAACGGATGGGGCACATTGAGCTGGCCGCCCCTGTTTCTCACATTTGGTACTTCAAGGGTATTCCTAGTCGAATGGGCTTGGTCTTGGACATGAGCCCACGTGCCCTGGAAGAAGTTATCTATTTTGCTTCTTACGTTGTTTTGGATGCCGGTGACACGCCACTGGAAAAGAAACAATTGCTCTCTGAAGCGGAATACCGTGAAAAGAAGGAAGAATACGGTGACCGCTTTACTGCTGAAATGGGTGCTGAAGCCATTCAAAAACTGTTGGCTGACGTTGACCTGGAAAAGGAAGCTACCGAATTAAAAGCCGTCTTGAAAGAAGCCACTGGCCAAAAGCGGACGCGCGCCGTTCGTCGTCTGGACATTTTGGAAGCCTTCTTAAAGTCTGGCAACAAGCCAGAATGGATGGTTATGGATGTTATTCCAGTTATGCCGCCTGATTTACGGCCAATGGTACAACTGGAAGGTGGCCGGTTCGCAACTTCAGATTTGAACGATCTGTACCGGCGGGTTATCAACCGTAATAATCGTCTGAAGCGGCTGTTGGAATTGAACGCGCCTGGCATCATCGTTCAAAACGAAAAGCGGATGCTGCAGGAAGCCGTCGATGCCCTGATTGATAACGGTCGTCGTGGTCGTCCAGTTGCTGGTCCTGGTAACCGTCCATTGAAGTCGCTCTCTCACCTGCTGAAAGGTAAGCAAGGGCGTTTCCGTCAAAACCTGCTGGGTAAGCGTGTTGACTACTCTGGTCGTTCGGTTATTGATGTTGGTCCTAACCTGAAGATGAACCAGATGGGGCTGCCAGTACCAATGGCAATGGAACTGTTCAAGCCGTTTATCATGCATGAATTGACCAAGCGGGGCCTGGCTACCAACGTTAAGGCTGCCAAGCGCTTGATCGATAAGCGTGACAACAAGGTCTTCGATGTCTTGGAAGACGTTATCAGTGAACACCCAGTTCTGCTTAACCGGGCACCTACTCTGCACCGTTTGGGTATTCAAGCCTTTGAACCGGTATTGGTATCTGGTAAGGCAATGCGTCTGCACCCATTGGTTTGTGCTGCCTACAACGCCGACTTTGACGGTGACCAAATGGCTATTCACGTTCCACTGTCTGATGAGGCACAAGCTGAAGCCCGTCTGCTGATGCTGGCTGCTCACCA
Organism: Limosilactobacillus sp. WILCCON 0051; assembly: GCF_039955095.1. Taxonomy (NCBI): domain Bacteria; kingdom Bacillati; phylum Bacillota; class Bacilli; order Lactobacillales; family Lactobacillaceae; genus Limosilactobacillus; species Limosilactobacillus allomucosae. The sequence continues at coordinate 2,060,669 of NZ_CP154878.1, read as the reverse complement.
TATCCTGTCGCCTCGTGACGGTGAACCAATCGTGGCACCTTCTCAAGATATGGTTATCGGTAACTACTACATGACGACCGAAGACAAGGCTCGTGAAGGCGAAGGCATGATCTTCAAGGATGCAAATGAAGCATACATGGCTTACAAGGATGGCTTTGTTGCCCTGCAGACGCGAGTTGGGGTTCAGGTCTCTTCAATGCCAAAGAAGCCATTTACTGATGAACAGCGCAGTCAGATCATGGTTACCAGTGTTGGTAAGCTGATCTTCAACGGCATCATGCCAGAAGACTACTACTACATCAATGAACCAACCAATGACAATCTGTTGAATGGTGTTCCTGAAAAGTACTTCCTGGACAAGGGTGAAGATATTCACGCCTACTTGGAAAATGCACCATTGGTTCCACCATTTAAGAAGGGCTTCTTGTCTGACATCATTGCCGAAGTCTACAAGAAGTACAAGGTTACCAAGACTTCGCAATTCCTTGACCGCATCAAGGATCTGGGTTACTACGAATCCACGATTTCTGGTGTTACCGTGGGGATTGCCGATATTACTGACTTGAAAGAAAAGCCGGCAATCATCGAAAATGCTCACAAGCAGGTTGCTTTGGTTACCAAGCAGTTCCGTCGTGGTCTGATTACTGATGATGAACGTTATGAACGAGTTATTGGCATTTGGAATGATGCTAAAGATGAAGTTCAAAACAAGCTGATTGAACATATGGACATCCACAACCCAATCAACATGATGTCTGACTCGGGTGCTCGTGGTAACATCTCCAACTTTACTCAGCTGGCCGGGATGCGTGGTCTGATGGCCGCTCCTAACGGTAAGATCATGGAACTGCCAGTCCTTTCAAACTTCCGTGAAGGTCTTTCAGTTCTGGAAATGTTCTTGTCATCTCACGGTGCTCGTAAAGGTATGACTGATACGGCCCTTAAGACTGCCAACTCAGGTTACTTGACTCGTCGTCTGGTCGATGTTGCCCAAGACGTGGTCGTTCGTGAAAAAGACTGTGGTACTGATCGCGGTCTGGATGTTGCCGCAATTACTGAAGGCAATGAAATGATCGAGCCGCTTTATGATCGGATTCTGGGTCGTTATACGATGAAGTCCGTCTTTGATCCAGAAACTGGCGAGAAGATCTGTGACAAGAACGTCTTGGTTGACGAAGAGATGGCTCAAAAGATCGTTGATGCTGGAGTTAAGAAGGTAACGATCCGCTCAGCCTTCACTTGCAACACTGAACACGGTGTCTGCGAACGCTGCTACGGTCGTAACGCTGCTACTGGCGACAAGGTTGAGGCCGGTGAAGCCGTTGGTACGGTTGCTGCTCAATCAATCGGTGAACCAGGTACTCAATTGACGCTGCGGAACTTCCACACTGGTGGGGTTGCTGGCAACGACGATATCACGCAAGGTCTTCCTCGTGTGCAAGAAATCGTAGAAGCACGGAATCCTAAAGGTAAGGCAACGATTTCTGAAGTTACCGGTGAAGTTCAATCAATCGAAGAAAACCCAGCTGAACGGACCAAAGACGTTACGATTGCTGGTGAAAACGACACACGGACTTACACGCTGCCAATCACGGCTCGTCTTAAGGTTGAAGAAGGCGACTACATTCACCGTGGGATGCAATTGAATGAAGGTTCGATTGATCCTAAGGAACTGATTCGCGTTCGCGACGTTCTGTCTACGGAAACCTACCTGTTGGCTGAAGTTCAAAAGGTTTACCGGATGCAGGGTATTGATCTGCTCGACAAGCACGTTGAAATCATGATTCGTCAAATGATGCGCAAGGTTCGCGTCATGGATCCTGGCGATACTGATCTGTTGCCGGGTGAATTGATGGATATCAGTCAATTCCGCGATGCCAACCGTGACACGCTGGTTGCTGGTAACATTCCGGCAACGTCACGTCCGGTTATCTTGGGAATTACCAAGGCTGCCTTGGAGACCAACAGTTTTCTGTCTGCTGCCTCCTTCCAAGAAACGACTCGTGTCTTGACGGATGCTGCTATTCGTGGCAAGAACGATCCATTGGTTGGTTTGAAGGAAAACGTTATTATCGGGAAGCTGATTCCTGCCGGTACTGGTATGAGCAACTACCGCAACATCAAGCCAAAAGAAGTTGCTGTAGCTGCCGACGCACCAATGAAATCAACCAGCGATATCGAAGCCGAAATGAAAAAACAAAAGTAGGCTAAAGCTTTTGTGATTAAATAGTGCTATTCGTGGGGCCTAGTATTTGGTTTGATTCCAAATGCTGGGCCCCATTGTTATTTTTGGGAATTTGCTATGAAAAAATATCGAATTGATTTACCAGCCAAAGCAGTAGAAAATCTAGAGCTGGAGAAAAATACCTCTTTAGTATTGATGGTTGACAATAAGACATTGACGATTCGGCCGAGTCGCACTGTTGAAATGCTGCCCCAGATTATGATGCGTTGGTATCTGATTCCCGCAGTGCTGGCAGCAGTTATCTTTTTCTGCCTTAGCTGGGCCAATCATCATTGGGTTATTTCATTAACCGGTAACTGGTCAATTGGCTTTGCGGCACTTTATCTTGGAACGTTTAGCGGCGTCGTGGCTTTTGCGACCGCGTTCATCAGACAAAAAAGACATCGCAGCGGGCCGGCGATGGAGCTGCATTGGCGTAATCTGCCGACGCTGCTGGTTGCTTTTGGAACGATTTTGGCGATTTCGATCATGATTGTTTTTTGGCTCGCGGAGAAAATGTTTGCTGGTGCCAGTTTTGACATCTACACCTCAACTTTATTCGTCTTTTTATTTGTTGCAGCAATCACCTATGGAATGCTTAATCTGGCGATGACGATTTCTGAAGCGGTTATTACTAATTCAATGATGATTATGATTATTGGTGGAATGCTGTTTTCAATGCTGACCAATTCAAATCGTGACTGGTGGCACTATAATTTTAGCTATTTGGGGACGCAGCAGAATGCTACCTATTGGCGATTTAACATTACTTTGATTTTTTCAGCTCTCTTGATGGCGACCTTAGTTGATTACCTGTTCTTTAATCTGCAGAAAAAATATCCTGATCGAGGTGTTAGAGTCCTGCGAATTCTTCTGTATGCTGAGGCAGCTTGTTTGGGTGGGATCGGCTGTTTTCCAAATGATCCGCAATATCACGTCTTACATGATCGGATTTCAATGTGGCTGGTTTATATTATGATTTTGATCATCGGCCTGTTAAGATGGCTGATGCCAGGACTGTCTAGACAGTTTTTAAAGATTTCCTATATTATTGGCGGCATAATGGCACTTGACTGGCTGGTATTTAAAGTTACCAACTATCTTTCTTTAACTGCCTTTGAACTGTTGGAATTCGGCTTATCATTTTCGTGGCTGCTTTTACTTTTTCAAAACCTGGAGTATCTTGCTCGGATTGGTGATCAGATTTTTCCGATTCGAATCGAAAAAAATGATGATCATCAATAGCTGTAATGATTAAATCCAAAGTTGACTAGCTCGGTGTTAATATCAGAGTAATAACGATACCAAGACTTAAGTAGGGAACAAAAGGCAAAGCCTGATATCGAGATCGAAGACTTAATACTCCCAGACCAGCCGCAATTAAAACGGTAGTGGCAACAAATTTTATTGAAGTGCAGAGCTGCAGGATAAAGATCAACTCAATATCGCCAATACCGATGCCATTACTGGTCAAAAAACTTATAATCAATAAACCGCCTAAGATGGCAATGGCTGCCGACAAACGCAGCCATTGCCATTTTTGATTTAAAAGCCAAAACAGGCTAAACAGACCAATTAGCCAGATTGGCCAGATCCACTGGGCAAAATAATCGGTTGCCGAGCAGACCAGCAGGCTGGTTGACAGTACCAATAATGCCGTTATGATTTTAGGATCAAGGATAAACAGTTCATACCAAAGCCAGCCATTTATGAGCTCACTGAACGTTGAGTAAGAGTCGACGGATGCATGACAAAAATAACACCGACCTTTTTGAATCAGCCAGCCGATAACCGGAATCAGCTGCCACCAGATTAGCTGCTGGTGGCAATTATCACAATAGGATCTTTGGGGATCAAACAGTGAGATCTGATTAAGCAGACGCCAGATAACCGTATTGATGAAAGAAGCCAGACAAGCGCCCCAAACAGCAGCCAATAATTTTAAGACAATCATTTTAAGTTTCCCCTTTCTAATATTGCTATATGCAAAAAAGTTAAATTTAGCACTAAAAGAAAAATCTACTGTCCGTTGACATTTTAGGGGATGCATGATAGGGTATTTAAGGTGCTTTTTTTAGCAACGGATTGTGTCTGTCGTTGGGGCAGATGACATGCGTCGGCGAAGGCACATAAAAGAATAGCATTCGGGAATTTTTTTATACTTAAAAAAGAATCACCTGGATGTGTGGACTTAAAAACAAGAAAGGGGTATAACTACATGCCAACCATTAACCAATTGGTACGTAAGGGCCGTAAGAGCCACAAGGGCAAGTCAAAGTCACCTGCTCTGGGTTACGTTTACAACAGTTTCAAGAAGGAAGAAATCGCTGCACCATCTCCACAAAAGCGTGGGGTTGCAACTCGTGTCGGCACGATGACGCCTAAGAAGCCTAACTCTGCTTTGCGGAAGTACGCTCGTGTTCGTCTGTCCAACCTGATCGAAGTTACTGCCTACATTCCAGGTGTTGGTCACAACCTTCAAGAACACTCAGTTGTTTTGATCCGTGGTGGTCGTGTAAAGGACCTTCCTGGGGTTCGTTACCACATCATCCGTGGTACTCTTGATACTGCCGGTGTGGAAGGCCGTATGCAAGGTCGTTCCAAGTACGGTGCCAAGAAGCCTAAGAAATAATTAAAGGAGGGGTAAATCAATGCCACGTAAAGGACATGTTGTAAAGCCAGAAGTATTGCCAGATCCAATTTACAACTCAAAGCTGGTTACTAGTCTGATCAACCACCTGATGATCGACGGTAAGCGGGGTACTGCTACTAAGATTCTGTACGCTGCTTTTGACCGCATCAAGGAACAAACTGGCAACGATCCAGTAGAAGTTTTCCAACAAGCTATGGACAACGTTGAACCAGTTCTGGAAGTTAAGGCACGCCGTATCGGTGGTTCCAACTACCAAGTTCCAATCGAAGTTCGTCCAGAACGTCGAGTAACGCTGGGCCTGCGTTGGATTGTTCAATACGCTCGTCTTCGTGGTGAACACACCATGGTTGAACGTCTGGCAGGCGAAATCATTGATGCATCCAACAACACTGGTGCTTCAATTAAGAAGAAGGAAGATACTCACCGCATGGCCGAAGCCAACCGTGCTTTTGCTCACTACCGGTGGTAAGCTTCATCAATTGTTGATAGCTGCTTAGCTGTCGACTATGATGTGAGGGGTGACGCAGATATTTAATCGAACGTCACCCCTTTTTCTAAAACTAATTTAAATTGATTTTTTTAACTGGAAGGAGAAAACTTTTAAGATGGCTAACAAACGTGAATACCCTCTTGAAAAGACCCGTAACATTGGGATCATGGCCCACATCGATGCTGGTAAGACCACGGCCACTGAACGGATTCTTTACTACACTGGTAAGATTCACAAGATTGGTGAAACCCATGATGGTGCTTCCCAAATGGACTGGATGGATGAAGAAAAGGAACGTGGTATCACGATCACGTCCGCTGCCACTACGGCCGTTTGGAAAGACTACCGTATCAACATCATCGACACCCCAGGTCACGTTGACTTCACTGTCGAAGTTGAACGTTCGCTGCGTGTTCTTGATGGTGCCGTAACGGTTTTGGACGCTCAAGCCGGTGTTGAACCACAAACCGAAACTGTTTGGCGTCAAGCTGACGACTTCGATGTTCCTCGAATCGTCTTTGCCAACAAGATGGACAAGATGGGTGCCGATTTTGACTACTCTGTTCAAACGATCAAGGACCGTCTGAACGTTACGCCACTGCCAATCCAAATGCCAATTGGTGCTGAAGATGACTTCATCGGTGTTATCGACCTGGTTAAGATGGTTGCCTACGTTTACGATGAAGATGCTGAAGGTAAGAACTGGGATACCGTTGAAATCCCTGCTGACCTGAAGGATGAAGCTGAATCTCGTCACGATGCACTGCTGGAAACGCTGGCTGACGTTGATGACAACATCATGGAAAAGTACCTTGGCGGTGAAGAACTTTCTGTTGAAGAAATCAAAGCTGCTATCCGTAAGGCTACTCTGTCTGAAGAGCTGTTCCCAGTTCTGGCAGGTTCAGCCTACAAGGATAAGGGTATCCAAATGATGCTGGACGCCGTTATCGACTACCTGCCATCTCCACTGGATGTTAAGCCATTCGAAGCAACTGATGAAAATGGTGAAAAGGTTGAACTGACTGCCGGTGACGACAAGCCATTTGCCGCTTTGGCATTTAAGATCGCTACTGACCCATTCGTTGGTCGTCTGACGTTCCTGCGTGTCTACACTGGTTCTCTGCAATCAGGTTCCTACGTTCTGAACGCAACCAAGGGCAAGCGTGAACGTGTTGGTCGTCTGCTGCAAATGCACTCCAACCAACAACACGAAATTCCAGAAGTGTTCTCTGGGGACATTGCTGCTGCTATCGGTCTGAAGAACACCACTACTGGTGACTCCCTGACTGATCCAGATCATCCACTGCAACTGGAATCAATGGACTTCCCAGAACCAGTTATCCAAGTTTCTGTTGAACCTAAGTCTAAGGCTGACCAAGACAAGATGGACAAGGGTCTGCAAAAGCTGGCTGAAGAAGATCCTACCTTCAAGGCTGAAACTAACCCTGAAACTGGTGAAACCTTGATCGCCGGGATGGGTGAGCTGCACCTGGATATCATCGTTGAACGTCTGCGTCGTGAATTCCATGCCGAAGTTACTGTTGGTAAGCCACAAGTTTCCTACCGTGAAGCATTTACGACGGCTGCCTCTGCACAAGGTAAGTTCGTTCGTCAATCCGGTGGTAAGGGTCAATACGGTGACGTTTGGATCGAATTTACGCCGCTTGAAGAAGGTGCCGGCTTCGAATTCGAAGATGCCATTGTCGGTGGTGTCGTTCCTCGTGAATACATTCCAGCCGTTGAACAAGGTCTGAAGGAAGCTATGCAAAATGGTGTTCTGGCCGGTTACCCACTGGTTGACTTGAAGGCTAAGCTTTACGATGGTAGCTACCACGAAGTCGACTCTTCTGAAGCCGCATTTAAGGTTGCTGCTTCTCTGGCACTGAAGAACGCTGCTAAGAAGGCTAACCCAGTTATTCTTGAACCAATCATGAAGGTTGACATTGTTGTTCCTCAAGACAACATGGGTGACGTTATGGGTCAAGTAACTGCTCGTCGTGGTACGATCGATGGTATGGAAGAACGTGGCAATGCTCAAGAAATCCACTCCTTCGTTCCACTGTCTGAAATGTTTGGTTACGCAACGGCTCTGCGTTCTGCTACGCAAGGTCGTGGTACCTTCACGATGACGTTCGACCACTACTCTGCTGTTCCAAAGAGCGTGCAAGAAGATATCATCAAGAAAAACGGCAAGGAATAGTTAATCTCGTTCTTTGCTTCAAAGCTCGTCTGCTGCTATGCAGGCGAGTTTTTTTTATTTTCTACTATATAAAATAAAAAGAAATTTTGGATCGTGTCAGGTTTGCATCAATAAAATTGAGAATTGATTTCTAAAAAATATTTGTCTTTTTTTGAGAAAAGACTCGACAAGCTTAAAAAGACGTGGGATAATACTCGGCAGACTGTTGCCATTCAGTCATTCACTGACTGCCGTTAATTTAAAAACATTTCGACTGATTTTTTTGCGCCGCATCTGCGTCAAAAAATTTTCAGGAATGTTACAAATTGAATCATCAAGAATTAATTCAAAAAAAACCTTGATACGACGGCAATTCTTTAGTATTATGGATAAGTGCTTGAGCTTAGAAACGGGGATTTTAAAGGCCCCGGGGTTCAGCCAATCAGTGAAAGCTGTGATGTGGAAGGTTGCGACACACCCGGCCGCTTTGCCATAGGGCGTGGCGGTAATTTCCACGGAGCTAGTCAAATTTTAAATCTGACGAAGGAGGGAATAAAATGGCAAAACAAAAGATTCGCATTCGTTTAAAGGCTTACGAACACCGCGTACTTGACGAATCTGCAGACAAGATCGTTAACACCGCTAAGCGGACCGGTGCTCAAGTTTCAGGCCCAATTCCGTTGCCAACTGAACGGACTCTGTACACGGTGATTCGTTCACCACACAAGTTCAAGAAGTCTCGGGAACAATTTGAAATGCGTACCCACAAGCGCTTGATCGACATTATCGACCCAACCCCTAAGACGGTTGACTCCTTGATGAAGCTTGATCTGCCAAGTGGCGTTGACATTGAAATTAAACTGTAATTAAAAAACTAATAACAAATAAATTGGAGGTGTACTCATGACCAAAGGAATCTTAGGCAAGAAGGTCGGGATGACGCAAGTTTTCGCTGACAACGGTGAATTGGTTCCAGTTACGGTAATCGACGTAACGCCAAACGTTGTTATGCAAGTTAAGACGGTTGAAAACGACGGCTACAGTGCTGTTCAACTTGGTTTTGACGACAAGCGCGAAATCTTAAGCAACAAGCCCGAACAAGGTCATGCAGCAAAAGCAAACACGACCCCTAAGCGCTTCATCGGTGAAATCCGCGACGCTGAACTGGGGGACGACATTAAAGTCGGTGACGAAGTTAAGGCAGACATTTTCGCGGAAGGCGAAACTGTTGATGTAACGGGTATCACTAAGGGTCATGGTTACCAAGGTAACATCCACAAGGACGGCCAACGTCGTGGTCCTATGGCTCACGGTTCTCGTTACCACCGTCGTCCAGGTTCGTTGGGTGCCATCATCAACCACGTATTCAAGGGTAAGGCATTGCCAGGTCGCATGGGTGGCAACACTGTTACCATGCAACACTTGAAGGTTGTAAAGGTTGATCTGGAAAACAACGTACTGTTGATCAAGGGTAACGTTCCAGGCGCTAACAAGTCCTACGTTACGATTAAGAACTCTGTGAAGGCCAACACTAAGAAGAGCCTGAGCAAGCAACACAACTAATCAGAAGGGAGGAAGAAAGTAAATGACAAGCGTTGCATTATTTAAGCAAGACGGTAGCCAAAACGGCACCATCGAATTGAACGCAGACATCTTTGGTATTGAACCAAACGAAAACGCTGAATACGAAGCCATCCTGCGTCAACGCGCATCCATGCGTCAAGGTACGCACGCCGTTAAGAACCGCTCCGCAGTTCGCGGTGGTGGTAAGAAGCCATGGCGTCAAAAGGGTACGGGTCGTGCTCGTCAAGGCTCTATCCGTGCACCACAATTCCGTGGTGGTGGTATCGTCTTCGGACCTACTCCACGTTCATACAACTTCAACCTGCCACGTAAGGTTCGTCAACTGGCTATCAAGTCAGCTCTGTCCCAAAAGGTTGCTGATGAAAAGTTTGTTGTAGTTGAATCCATCAACTTCGACGCACCAAAGACGAAGGAATTTGCCGGCGTTATGAACAACCTGAAGGTTTCTGAAAAGGTCCTGGTCGTTGTTTCTGACGAAGACAAGAACGCTGCTCTGTCTGGTCGCAACCTGGTTAACACCACGGTCGTAACTCCAGCTGGCGTTAACATTCTGAACGTCGTTGACAGTCAAAAGATTGTCATCACGAAGTCAGCCCTTTCTCAAGTAGAGGAGGTGCTCGCATAATGGAAGCACGCGATATCATTTTGCGCCCAGTTATCACTGAAGCATCAACTGCAGTGATGGACGAAAAGCGCTACACGTTTGACGTTGACTTGCGCGCTACTAAGACGCAAGTTAAGAACGCCGTAGAAGAAATCTTTGACGTTAAGGTCGTTAAGGTTAACATCATGAACCTGAAGGGCAAGAAGAAGCGTCAAGGCCGTTACGTTGGCTACACTAAGCGCCGTCGCAAGGCCATCGTTACTCTGTCAGCTGATTCTAAAGAAATCAAGCTGTTCGGTGACGACAACGAATAAATTCTAGATAGGAGGAAAACACAGTGGGAATTCGCAAATACAAGGGTACCACTAATGGTCGCCGTAATATGACCGGATTCGACTTCGCTGAAATCACGAAGACGACCCCGGAAAAGTCTTTGCTGGCACCATTAAAGCACACCGCTGGTCGTAACAACTACGGTCATATGACTGTTCGTCACCGTGGTGGCGGTACGAAGCGTCAATACCGGATCATCGACTTCAAGCGGATCAAGGACAACGTTCCTGCAACCGTTAAGGCTATCGAATACGATCCAAACCGTACTGCTAACATCGCTCTGCTGGTTTACGCAGATGGTGTTAAGTCATACATCCTGGCTCCTAAGGGTCTGAAGGTTGGTATGCAAGTTCAATCCGGTCCAGATGCCGACATCAAGGTTGGTAACGCACTGCCATTGAAGAACATTCCAGTTGGTACTGTTATTCACAACATCGAACTGAAGCCAGGTAAGGGTGGTCAAATCGCTCGTTCTGCCGGTGCTTCTGCACAACTGCTTGGTAAGGAAAGTGACAAGTACGTTCTGGTTCGTCTGGCTTCTGGTGAAGTTCGGATGATTCTGGCTGCTTGCCGTGCTACGATCGGTGTTGTCGGCAACGACGAACATGCCCTGATCATCAAAGGTAAGGCTGGTCGTACTCGTTACGCAGGTCAACGTCCACACGTTCGTGGTTCTGTAATGAACCCTAACGATCACCCACATGGTGGTGGTGAAGGTAAGGCTCCAGTTGGTTTGCCATCTCCTCTGTCTCCATGGGGTAAGAAGACTGTTGGTAAGAAGACTCGCTCACACAAGGCACGTTCGAACAAGTTCATCGTTCGTGGTCGCAAGCGTGGTCCACACACTCGTTAATGAGTAACAAATAGCTAATTACCCGAGAGGAGGTACAACAATGGGTCGTAGTTTAAAGAAGGGACCTTTCGCCGACGCTTCTCTGTTGAAGAAGGTTGACGCACAAAAGGATAACGAAAAGAAGACGGTTATTAAGACCTGGTCACGCCGTTCCACGATTTACCCAAGCTTCATTGGTTACACTTTCGCCGTTTACGATGGTCGCAAGCACGTGCCAGTTTACGTACAAGAAGACATGGTAGGCCACAAGCTGGGTGAATTCGTACCAACGCGGACTTTCCGTGGTCACGCCGGTGATGACAAGAAGACGGGCAAGAAGTAAGGAGGAAATTTGATCAATGGCTGAAAACATTACGTCAGCTAAGGCAACGGCCAAGATGGTCCGGGTTTCCGCTCGTAAGGTTCGTCTGGTTCTTGACACCATTCGCAACAAGAGCGTTGCCGAAGCATTTGCTATTCTGAAGTTCACTCCCAATGGTGCTGCTTCAGACGTCGAAAAAGTATTAAAATCTGCAGTTGCTAACGCCGAAAACAACTTTGACTTGGATCGGGCTTCATTGGTAGTTAGCGAAGCCTTTGCCAACGAAGGACCAACCCTGAAGCGGTTCCGTCCACGTGCCAAAGGTTCAGCTTCTCCAATCAACAAGCGGACCAGCCACATTACGGTTGTTGTAACTGAAAAGTAGGAGGGATAATAGTGGGTCAAAAGATTAATCCTAATGGTTTCCGTGTTGGGGTCATTCGCGACTGGACTGCTAAGTGGTACGCCGAAAAAGACTACGCTGCTTACTTGAGCGAAGACCTTCGGATCCGTAAGTACATTGAAAAGCGACTTGCTGACGCCTCTGTTTCAACTATCGAAATTGAACGGGCTGCTAACCGCGTAAACGTTTCAATTCACACTGCCAAGCCAGGTATGGTTATCGGTAAGGGTGGTTCCGAAGTTGAAGCACTCCGCAAGGAACTTAACGCTTTGACTGGCAAGCGCGTCCACATTAACGTGGTTGAAATTAAGAAGCCAGACTTGGACGCACACCTGGTAGGTGTAAGCGTTGCTGAACAACTTGAAGCACGTGTTGCTTTCCGTCGTGCTATGCGTGGTGCTATCCAACGTGCTATGCGTGCCGGTGCTAAGGGTATCAAGATTCAAGTTGCTGGTCGTCTGAACGGTGCCGACATGTCTCGGATTGAATCATACTCCGAAGGCACTGTTCCACTGCACACTCTGCGTGCCGACATCGACTACTCATGGGATGAAGCACGGACTACGTACGGTGCACTGGGTATCAAGACCTGGATCTACCGTGGCGAAGTTTTGCCAGAGAAGCAAGCAAACAAAAACACTAAGTAAGGAGGGGAAATAAAACATGCTAGTACCTAAGCGAGTAAAGCACCGCAAGGTTCAACGTGGCCACATGCGTGGTGAAGCCAAAGGTGGCAAGAACGTAACGTTTGGTGAATTTGGTCTGAAGGCTCTGGATTCCCACTGGATCTCCAACCGTCAAATCGAAGCCGGTCGTATTGCTATTACGCGTCACATGAAGCGTGGTGGTAAGGTCTGGATCAAGATTTTCCCTCACCTTTCCTACACTAGCAAGGGTGTTGGTGTCCGGATGGGTAATGGTAAGGGTGCTCCTGAAGGCTGGGTAGCCCCAGTTAAGCGCGGCAAGATTCTGTACGAAGTTGCCGGCGTGCCTGAAGACGTTGCCCGCGAAGCCCTGCGCTTGGCCGGCAGCAAGATGCCAGTTCGCACTAAGATCGTAAAGCGTGAGGAAGGTGGACAATCTAATGAAGACTAAAGATTATGTTCAAGAACTGAATGGATTAACCACTGAGCAATTGCTTGACCGTGAAAAGGAATTGAAGGAACAATTGTTTAACTTACGTTTCCAATTAGCAACCGGCCAGTTGGAAAACACTGCAAGCCTTAAGAGCGTTCGCAAGAACATTGCACGGGTTAAGACAGTTCTTCGTCAACAAGAATTAAACAAATAAGAATACGAAAAGGAGGATTAGCGCATGAGTGATGAACGTAATGCACGTAAGGTCTACCAAGGCCGCGTTGTTTCCGACAAGATGGACAAGACCATCACTGTCGTAATCGACACTTACAAGAGTGCCCCAGTTTACGGCAAGCGTGTACGGTACTCAAAGAAGTACTACGCTCACGATGAAAACAACGAAGCAAAGTCCGGCGATACGGTTGAAATCATGGAAACTCGGCCTCTGTCTGCTAAGAAGCGTTTCCGTCTGGTTAAGATCGTTAAGAAAGCTGATTAATCCCGCTTTGTGATGATTTCGTATTCTTAATTATTCTTACTTACTGATGGAAGGAGGACACTAACAGTGATTCAACAGGAAAGTCGGTTGAAGGTCGCTGACAACTCAGGTGCCCGCGAAATCTTGGTAATCAAGATCTTGGGTGGTTCCCGTGTTAAGACCGGTAATATTGGTGACATTATTGTCGCTACTGTAAAACAAGCAACACCAGGTGGCGTTGTCAAAAAGGGTGACGTTGTAAAGGCCGTCGTTGTACGGACGAAGCATGGTCTGCACCGTAAGGACGGTTCATACATCAAGTTTGACGAAAACGCTGCTGTCCTGATCAACAACGACAAGAGCCCTAAGGGTACCCGTATTTTTGGCCCAATCGCTCGTGAGCTGCGTGATGATGACTTTATGAAGATCATCTCCCTGGCTCCAGAAGTTCTGTAAGATTAACCGAAAATAAGGAGGTGCACACCACATGTTTTTAAAGACAGGTGACAAGGTTCGCGTCATCGCCGGTAAGGACAAGGGCAAGGAAGGTACCATCAAGAAGGTCCTGGTCAAGGAAAACCGCGTGATCGTTGAAGGCGTTAACCAAATCAAGAAACATCAAAAGCCAAACAACGCTAACCCAAACGGTGGGATTATTGATGCAGAAGCACCAATCCAAGCATCTAACGTTATGCTGATTGACCCATCTACCAACGAACCTACTCGTGTTGGTTTCAAGGTCGTTGACGGTAAAAAAGTTCGTGTTGCCAAGAAGTCTGGCAAGACGATCGACTAAAAAATAGGGGAAGGAGGAATTATTGCTCATGGAAAACCGTTTAAAAGCAAAGTACGAAAGTGAAGTACGTCCAGCTTTGACTGACAAGTTCAACTACACTTCTGTAATGGCTGTTCCTAAGATCGACAAGATCGTTTTGAACATGGGTGTCGGTGACGCTACTCAAAACTCCAAGCTGTTGGATGAAGCTGTTGAAGAACTGGGTCTGATTGCTGGTCAAAAGCCACTGATCACTAAGGCTAAGAAGTCCATCGCCGGCTTCCGTCTGCGTGAAGGTATGTCCATCGGTGCCAAGGTTACGCTGCGCGGTACTCGTATGTACGACTTCCTGGACAAGCTGATCAACGTTTCACTGCCACGTGTTCGTGACTTCCATGGTGTATCAAACAAGTCATTTGATGGTCACGGTAACTACACGTTGGGTGTTCGCGAACAACTGATCTTCCCAGAAATCGACTACGACAAGGTTAACCACGTTCGCGGTCTGGACATTGTTATCGTTACGACTGCCAACTCTGATGAAGAAGGTCATGAATTGCTTGCTCAAATGGGCATGCCATTCGCTAAGTAATTAAGGAGGTCCACAAATTGGCTAAAAAATCAATGATCGCTAAGTGCAACCGCCCAGCCAAGTACTCCACGCGTGCCTACACGCGTTGTGTTCGTTGTGGCCGTCCGCACTCCGTTTACCGTAAGTTCCACCTATGCCGGATTTGCTTGCGTCAACTTGCCCATGAAGGACAAATTCCTGGTATGAAGAAGGCTAGCTGGTAAACAAATCACCGACAAAGGAGGAAAATATCGATGTCTATGAGTGATCCAATTGCAGATTTTCTGACTCGGATTCGCAATGCCAACATGGCACACCACGATTCTGTAGAAGTACCTGCATCAAAGATGAAGAAGGACATCGCTGAAATCTTGAAGCAAGAAGGTTTCATTCGCGATGTTGAATACGTTGAAGACAACAAGCAAGGCATCATCCGCGTATTCCTGAAGTACGGCAAGGATGGCGAACGTGTCATTTCTGGTCTGAAGCGGATTTCAAAGCCTGGTCTGCGTTCTTACGTTAAGGCTGACGCTGTGCCAAAGGTTCTCAATGGTTTGGGTATTGCCATCATCTCAACTTCTGAAGGGGTTGTGACTGACAAGGTTGCCCGTGCTAAGAAAATCGGTGGCGAAGTTATCGCCTACATTTGGTAATTAATTAAATAAGATCGGAGGTGTACACATGAGTCGTATTGGTTACAAGGCAATCGAACTGCCACAAGGCGTAGAGGTTTCTCAATCAGGCAACGTCGTAACTGTTAAGGGGCCTAAGGGTACTCTGAGTCGCGAAATCTCCCCATTGATCAAGATGAACGTTACTGACAGCGAAGTAACGTTTGAACGGGAAAATGACGACAAGAAGGCTAAGATGGTCCACGGTACTACGCGTGCCAATGTTAACAACATGATCGAAGGTGTTGTCAACGGGTTTAAGAAGACTCTGAAGCTGGTCGGTGTTGGTTACCGTGCTCAAGCCAAGGGTAGCAAGCTGATCCTGACTGTTGGTTACTCCAACCCAGTTGAAATGGAAAAGCCAGAAGATCTGGAAGTTAACGTTCCAGACAACACGACGATTGAAATCAGCGGTATCAACAAAGAACACGTTGGCCAATTTGCTGCCGAAGTTCGTGCCGTTCGTTCACCAGAACCTTACAAGGGTAAGGGTATTCGTTACGAAGATGAATACATCCTGCGTAAGGAAGGTAAGACTGGTAAGTAATCGTCTAGCAGCTTAGCTGCATAAATAATTTAAAACCAAAATTAAAAGAATCAAGAGGTGACAGTTGTGATTTCTAAACCAGATAAGAACAAGATCCGTCAACGCCGTCACATGCGCGTTCGCGGTAAGATCTCTGGTACTGCAGAGCGCCCACGTTTAAGTGTTTACCGTTCTAACAAAAACATTTACGCTCAATTGATTGATGACGTAAAGGGTGTGACGCTCGCAAGTGCCTCAACTCTCGACAGTGAAGTCAGTGGCAACACTAAGACGGAACAAGCTGCCGGTGTTGGTGCTCTGATCGCTAAGCGCGGTGTAGAAAAGAACATCAGCAGCGTTGTTTTTGACCGTGGTGGCTACCTGTACCATGGTCGTGTACAAGCCCTGGCTGAAGCAGCTCGTGAAAACGGTCTGCAATTCTAAGGAAAAGGAGGAATAACCTGTATGGCATCACAATCTTACATTGACCCATCCAAGCTGGATCTGGAAGATCAAGTCGTTTCGATCAACCGGGTTACCAAGGTTGTTAAGGGTGGTCGTCGTCTGCGCTTTGCCGCTTTGGTAATTGTCGGCGACAAGAAGGGTCACGTTGGTTTTGGTACTGGTAAGGCTCAAGAAGTTCCAGAAGCTATCCGCAAGGCTTCTGCAGCTGCTCAAAAGAACCTGATTGAAGTTCCAATCGTTGGTACGACCATTCCTCACGAAGTTATTGGTACTTTCGGCGGTGGCAAGATCATGCTCAAGCCAGCCGTTGAAGGTTCTGGGGTTGCTGCCGGTGGTGCGGTTCGTAACGTTATGGAACTGGCCGGCGTTGCTGACGTTACTTCCAAGCGTTTGGGCTCCAACACGCCAATCAACGTTGTTCGTGCAACGTTTGAAGGTCTGAAGGCTCTGAAGAGTGCCGAAGAAGTTTCTCAACTTCGTGGCGTCTCCGTTGATCACCTGGCAGAATAAGGAGGACATAGATCATGGCTAAAGTTAAAGTTACTTTGATCCACAGTGTTGCCCACCGTAAGCCAACTCAACGTCGTACGGTTAAGGCATTGGGTCTGGGCAAGATCGGCAGCTCCAATGTCCTGCCAGACAACGCGGCAACGCGTGGTGCAATCTTTAAGGTTGCTCACTTGGTTTCCATTGAAGAAGTCAAGTAATTAAAAATCTACAATAAGGAGGTGCCTACCTAATGAAATTAAACGAATTGAAGCCAGCTGCTGGTTCCCGTTTCAAGCGTCTGCGTAAGGGTCGTGGTCTGTCATCTGGTCACGGTTTCACTTCTGGTCGTGGTACTAAGGGTCAAAAGGCTCATGGTAAGACTCGTCTGGGCTTTGAAGGGGGCCAAATGCCTCTGTACCGTCAAATGCCAAAGCGTGGTTTCAGCAACATCAACCGTAAGGAATACGCTATTGTAAACCTGACGACGCTGAACCGTTTTGATGATGGTGCCGAAGTTACGCCAGCTGTTCTGCTGGAAAACGGCGTGATCAAGAACGTTAAAAGCGGTGTTAAGATTCTGGGCAATGGTAAGTTGACCAAGAAGCTGACCGTTAAAGCCAACAAGTTTTCTGCTTCAGCTATTAAGGCAATTGAAGCTGCTGGTGGTAAAACTGAGGTGATGTAATTGTTCACAACCGTCAAAAATGCATTCAAGGTTAAGGATATTCGTAAGAAGATTCTGTTCACCTTGTTTGTACTGATTGTTTACCGGTTAGGTGCCTCTATTACGGTACCCGGTGTAAATGCTGCTGCCTTAGAGCAGATCTCTAGTACCGGCTTGGCATCAATCTTGAACACTTTCAGTGGTGGCGGTTTGGATAACTACTCATTATTTGCGATGGGGGTTTCCCCGTACATCACGGCTCAAATCGTAGTTCAACTTCTTCAAATGGATATCGTTCCTAAGTTTGTCGAATGGAGCAAACAAGGGGAAGTTGGTCGACGGAAGCTTAATCAGGCTACGCGATGGTTAACGATCGTCCTTGGTTTTATCCAATCGATTGGAATCACCGCGGGCTTTAACGCATTAAGCACGATTAAACTGGTTAACAATCCGGGGGTGGAAACCTATATCACGATTGGTCTGATTTTAACTGCCGGAACCATGTTTGCTACTTGGTTAGGGGACATGATTACCGAGCGCGGTCTCGGTAATGGTGTTTCAATGCTGATCTTTGCTGGGATCATCGCTGAAATGCCAAATGGGATCAAGCAGTTATGGAATGATCAGATCACTGGTGAATCTGGCGCAAACCTCTGGATGGGAATTGGCTTTATTGCCCTGGTTGTAGTTGCGATATTGGCAATCGTGACGTTCGTTACCTGGTTTCAACAGGCCGAACGGCGTTTGCCGATTCAATACACGCGGCGGACAACTACTTCGCCGTCAAACAGTTATCTTCCATTAAAGATCAACGTTTCTGGGGTGATTCCAGTGATCTTTGCTGGCTCGTTTATCTCGACGCCGCAAACGATCTTAATGGCCTTTCAGCAAAATCATAGTCAAGATACCTGGTATCAGGTTATGACAACGATTTTTAATATGCAGTCTGGTCCAGGCATTGCGCTGTATGTATTTTTGATTGTTGTATTTACCTTTTTCTACGCCTTTGTTCAAGTTAATCCAGAAAAACTCGCGGAAAACTTGCAAAAGCAAGGCAGCTACATCTCTGGCGTTTGGCCAGGCAAAGGCACGCAGGACTTTGTTTCAGGACTGTTGATGCGTTTGTCTACGGTTGGATCGTTATTCTTGGGATTGATTTCATTGATTCCGCTGCTGGCCAGCAACATCTGGAACCTTAGCCAATCAATTGGTTTAGGTGGTACCAGTTTGTTGATTGTCGTTCAAATTGCCTTGGACGTTGTCCGGCAGATGCGTAGTTTAACGATGAAACGTGAGTATATTGGATTTATCCGCGAATAAAATAGGAGGAATTGGCAAATGAGTACGATGAACCTCGTTTTGATGGGTCTGCCTGGTGCCGGTAAAGGTACGCAAGCCCAAGAAATCGTCAAGGACTTTGATATCCCACATATCTCAACTGGTGATATCTTCCGGGCAGCAATCAAGAACGAAACGCCAATGGGTCTGGAAGCCAAGAAATATATCGATAAAGGCGAATTGGTCCCTGACGAAGTTACGAATGGCATTGTGAAGGAACGTTTGGCTCAAGATGACACCAAACAAGGTTTCATGTTGGATGGCTTCCCTCGCAACTTGGCGCAAGCCGAAGCCCTCAACAAGATGTTGGCTGATGATGGCCGTAAGTTGGATGCAGTAATCGACATTGATGTTAACCCTGACGTGTTGGTTAAGCGTCTGAGCAGCCGAATCATTTGCCGGAAGTGTGGTACGACCTACAACACGCTTTCCAACCCACCAAAGGTTGAAGGCACTTGTGATGTCTGTGGTTCCCACGACTTCTACCAACGTGATGATGATAAGCCCGCAACCGTTAAGAACCGGTTAGACGTCAACATTAAACTGAACACGCCACTGATCGACTTTTACAAGCAAATGGGGATTCTCCATGAGATCGATGGTGAACAAGACATCGATAAGGTTTATCAAGCCGTTAAGGAAGTTCTGACTAGCCTTTAAGACTCATTGTTAGTTGAATCCTTGCGTAATTGTGTACTCTATGGTATACTACGCAAGGTTTATCTAGCTTGCAGTGGAAGGCGCATGCCGCTTTCCACCGTTTTTACGTAATTTTACCGGCAAGGAGGAACCGTTCAGTGGCAAAGGCCGATGTTATCGAAGTCGAAGGTAAGGTTACCGAAACCCTGCCTAACGCAATGTTTAAAGTTGAATTGGAAAATGGGGTTGAAATCCTGGCACATGTCTCAGGCAAGATCCGGATGCACTACATCAAGATTCTGCCTGGTGATCGTGTAAAGGTTGAAATGTCCCCATATGATCTGACCAAAGGCCGGATTACTTTCCGCTTCAAATAAGTCTTTAGTCTAAAATCATTTTTAGGAGGATTATTTACAATGAAAGTACGACCATCAGTAAAACGGATGTGCGAAAAGTGCAAGATCGTCAAGCGCAATGGTCGGGTAATGGTAATTTGCCCTAACCCAAAGCACAAGCAACGTCAAGGCAAGTAATTATATTTTAGAATTGGAGGTGTAACTCAATGGCTCGTATCGCAGGTGTCGACTTACCTCGTGACAAGCGAATCGTAATCGGCTTAACTTACATTTATGGTATTGGTAACACGACTGCTAAGAAGGTTCTGGCTGCTGCTGGTGTTTCTGAAGACATTCGTGTCAAGGACCTGACGCCAGAACAAGAAGAAAAGATCCGTGGTCAAGTAGACCAACTCAAGGTTGAAGGTGACCTTCGTCGTGAAGTTTCCTTGAACATCAAGCGTCTGCAAGAAATCGGCTCTTACCGTGGCATGCGTCACCGTCGTGGTCTGCCAGTTCGTGGTCAACACACTAAGAACAACGCACGGACTCGCAAGGGCAAGGCTGTCGCTATCGCCAACAAGAAGAAGTAATCAATACTATAAAGGAGGTTAGTTAGTTTTATGGCAACCAAAAAAGGTTCACGCAAGCGTCGTGCAAAAAAGAATGTTGAAACTGGTGTTGCACACATTCACTCAACTTTCAACAACACGTTGATCATGATCACTGATGTGCAAGGCAATGCCGTTGCTTGGTCCTCAGCCGGTGTGCTGGGCTTCAAGGGCTCTCGTAAGTCTACTCCATTTGCTGCTCAAATGGCTTCTGAAGCTGCTGCCAAGCAAGCAATGGAACACGGTATGAAGACGGTTGAAGTTGAAGTTAAGGGCCCTGGTTCGGGTCGTGAATCAGCTATCCGTGCTCTGCAAGCAACTGGTCTTGAAGTTACTGCCATCCGGGACGTAACTCCAGTGCCACACAATGGTTCTCGTCCTCCAAAGCGTCGTCGTGTCTAATCGCATCAACGGCGAAATTATCATTGGCCAGGTGCTTTTAAACAATCTACGGACCACGTTTTGAAAGGGGAAACAGAGTAGAATGATCGAATTTGAAAAACCAAACATTCACAAAGTCGAAGAAACTGACAACTACGGTAAGTTTGTTGTCGAACCACTGGAGCGTGGCTACGGGACCACTCTGGGGAATTCTCTTCGTCGTGTAATGATGGCTTCTCTGCCAGGTGCCGCAATTACCAGTATCCAAATCGACGGTGTGCTTCATGAGTTCAGTACCGTTCAAGGCGTTACGGAAGACGTTACGCAGATCATCTTGAATCTTAAGAAGGTTTCTTTGAAGATTGAATCAGAAGATGCCAAGGATTTGGAATTGGATGTCAAGGGTCCTGCAGAAGTAACTGCCGGTGACATCCAAGGCGATGGCGACGTTACGATCTTGAACCCTGACTTGCATATTGCAACGGTCGCTGATGGGGCTGAACTGCACATCATGATGACGGCTGATAAGGGTCGTGGCTATGTACCAGCCGATCAAAACAAGCTGCGTTTGAGCGGTCTTGAAATTGGAACTTTGCCAATTGACTCCATCTACACCCCTATCGAACGGGTCAACTACACCGTAGAAAACACGCGGGTCGGCCAAAGCAACGACTTTGACAAGTTGACGTTGGATGTCTGGACGGATGGTTCATTGACTCCAACGGCTGCTATTAGTCTTGCTGCCAAGATCTTGACTGAACACTTGGAGATGTTTGTCAACCTGACTGAAGAAGCAAAAGATGCCAAAGTGATGGTTGAACGCGAAGAAACTCACCAAGAAAAGGTACTCGACAAGACGATTGAAGAACTGGATCTGTCGGTTCGTTCTTACAACTGCTTGAAGCGTGCTGATATTCAAACTGTTAAGGACCTGACTGAACGGACTGAAGCTGATATGATGAAGGTCCGCAACTTGGGTCAAAAGTCCTTAGAAGAAATCAAGCTGAAGCTGGCCGACTTGGGCGTAGGCTTCCGCCAAGAAGACTAATTAAAACAATTAAAAGGAGGGAACCACTTCATGAGTTACCGTAAATTAGGACGTACTAGTTCACAACGTAAGGCTTTATTACGTGATTTGACCACTGACCTGATCGTCAACGGCAGCATCAAGACTACCGAAGCTCGCGCTAAGGAAGTTCGCAAGACTGCTGACAAGATGATTACGCTGGCAAAGCGTGGCGACTTGGCTTCTCGTCGTCAAGCAGCTGCTTTCCTGCGCAATGTCGTTGCTGACGTTAAGGAAGATGGCGACAACGTTCGCGTACAATCAGCTCTGCAATACCTGTTTGAAGAGCTGGCACCAAAGTTTGCCGACCGTAAAGGTGGTTACACGCGGATTCTGAAGACCATGCCTCGCCGTGGTGACGGTGCACAAATGGTTGTTCTGGAATTTGTCGACTAATTATTTTCGTCAATTCAATACGTAATAAAGAATCACTACAGCTGGTGGTATAGAGCGCTACGATGGTGGAATCGCAATTCCTAGTCTAGCTCGAATGCGGGACGTTTATGTCTTCGTGCACCCCAGTTGTAAGTGATTTTTTTGTATATTTTTAAATCCGCTGCTTCACTGTTAAAATAAGATAATGAGTTTAAAAAGAAATGGGTGACATGATTGATTGATATTCAACACCTTTCGTTTAAATATCCAGATCGCACGCAGGCAGCGCTATCTGATGTAACCTTGCAGCTGCCCATGAAAAAATGGACAGCAGTGATCGGACATAACGGCAGCGGCAAAAGCACTCTGGCACGACTGATTGATGGGCTTTTAATACCAAGCAGCGGTACGATTAAAATTGATGAGCTGTTGGTAGATGAAAAAAATCTTCAGCAGCTGCGGCAGCAAATCGGTTTGGTGTTTCAAAATCCTGACAATCAGTTTGTTGGGACTACAGTTGCCGATGATGTTGCATTTGGTCTTGAGAACCATCAGATACCACATGATCAGATGCAGGCTCGCATTGATGAATCCCTAAAAGCCGTTGGAATGCAAGAATTTGCTGACAGTGAGCCTGCCATGCTTTCTGGTGGGCAAAAGCAGCGGGTTGCCTTGGCTGGGATTTTGGCAATCGGTCCACGAGTCATCATTTTGGATGAAGCTACCAGCATGTTGGATCCAAAAGGGCGGCATGACTTGTTGAACCTGTTAAAAAAATTGATTGCTGAACGTGATATGACTGTAATTTCAATTACGCATGACCCAGTGGAGCTTTCTCTTAGCGATTACACAGTGGTCTTGAATCATGGCAAGGTTGCAATGCAGGGCAAAACAACGACTTTACTGCAAGATCCGGCTAGACTGGCTGATCTGCATCTGGCATTGCCGTTTGATCAACAACTGCAGCTGCTGTTGAAAAAACGAGGGATTAATTTGCCAGCACAATATTTAGATTCAGAACGGATGGTGGAGTGGCTATGTCAGCAATTGAATTCTTAAACGTTGATTATATCTACCAAGCCGATACGCCAATGGCTGCCTGGGCAATCAAGGATTTTTCCTTAAAGCTTGAAACTGGCAGTTTTACGGCAATTGTCGGGCATACTGGTAGCGGCAAGTCAACGCTGATGGCCATGCTGGATGGATTAATGGTGCCAACGCATGGTCAGCTGCGCGTAGGCGAGGTCATAATTGACAATCGGGCTGACAAGAAGGCGTTGGCAAGACTGCGGCAAGGGGTCGGCTATGTGTTTCAGTTTCCCGAAAGCCAACTGTTTGCTGAAACGGTTTTAAAAGACGTCATGTTTGGTCCGCTGAATCTGGGTGTTTCACCCACTCAAGCTAAAGAACAGGCACTGGCGGCTTTAGAAGCTTTAAAACTGCCTAGTGACATCAATGAACGATCACCGTTTGAACTTTCGGGCGGGCAAATGCGGCGAGTGGCGATTGCTGGTGTTTTGGCCATGCATCCAAGCGTCTTGATCTTGGATGAGCCAACTGCAGGGTTAGACCCTCAAGCCAGCACCGACTTACTGGATCTGGTTGATCAGCTTCATCAAAAAGGCACGACTATTTTGATGATTACACACCAGATGGAACAGGCAGCTCGTTTTGCCGATCATGTTTTGGTAATGAACCATGGGCAAAAAGCTGCTTTTATGACGCCGCATGAGCTGTTCAGCAATGCAGTTCTGCTTAATGAAGCTGGCATCATGCCACCAGCCAGCGTTGCGTTTGCTCAACAGCTGCAAAGTCATGGTCTGCGCTTAACGGATGGTGTACCGCTGACGATTGAACAACTGGCGGATCAATTAGCAATTAGACTTAAGCAAGGGGGACGAGCAAATGGGTAATGCCAAGGTAATTCTGGGCGCATACGTACCTGGGAGCTCGTGGCTGCATCATCTTGATCCGCGCGTTAAGCTGTTCAGCTGTTTTTGGTACGTGGTGATCGTCTTTTTGGCAAGCAACTGGCTGGGATATCTGTGGCTGTTTATCGTGCTGGGGACCTTGATTGCATTGAGCAGACTGCCGTTGAAGCTTTATTGGCGCGGAATTAAGCCGTTATTTTGGATCATTTTGTTTACAGTGGCGATTCAACTGCTGTTCAGCAGCGGTGGACACGTTTATTGGCAGTGGGGCTGGTTGGCGATTACCAGTGGCGGTTTTTATCAGTCGGCAATTATTTTAGCACGGTTTATTCTGATTATTACCATCTCAACCGTTTTGACCGCCACTACGCCGACACTTCAATTAGCAGCTGCTATGGAGGCATTTATGAAGCCATTGCGTTATCTGCGCGTGCCAGTTAACCAGATTGCCGTCATGCTGATGATCGTTTTGCGCTTTATCCCAACCATCATGGATGAAACAACCAAAGTGATGAATGCCCAGAAATCAAGAGGCGTCAACTTTGACGAGGGCAGTTTGATTGAGCGTGCCAGACGACTGGAGCCGCTTTTGATTCCATTGTTTGTCGGCTCATTTAAACGAGCTGAGGAGCTGGCAACTGCAATGGAGGCTCGGGGCTATGATCCAGATGCGCCACGGACTAAATATCGGGTACTGCATTGGCATCAAAATGACACGCTGGCGATGATCGGCCTGACATTAGCAACCATTATTCTCCTGGCAACGCGGCTGATGCCAACAGGAATGCTATTTTAATTTGAAAGGAATTATCAAGTGTATCGCTACAAAATAACTTTTGCTTACGATGGAACCAATTTTTCCGGTTTTCAGATTCAGCCTAATAAACGAACGGTTGAGCAGACCTTGAAAAATGCCGTCAATAAGATTGCCAAGAATCCAGAACCGCCATTGTCCGTAATTGGTTCAGGCCGCACGGATGCTGGGGTACATGCGCTCAATCAAGTGGCGCATTTCGACTGCCCATACAAGCTGTCTAATGATTCAATGCGCAAAGCCTTAAACAGTCTTTTGCCGCTGGATATCATTGTAAAAAAAGCCGAATTGGTCAGCCCTGACTTTCACGCTCGCTTTAATGCTCATTCCAAGCATTATCGCTATCGGGTTGATCAAAGTGATTTCGTTAATCCGTTTAAACGCAACTATACGGCTCATTTCAAATATCCAGTCGACGTGGCTAAAATGCAAAAAGCTGCTCAAGATCTGGTTGGCGAGCATGATTTTACCAGCTTCGTGGCATCGGGCAGTCAGGCTTTAAGCAATGTCAGAACGATCTATCAGGCAGATGTGCATCGTGATGAGGCCAATAATGAGATTGTCTTTGACTTTGTCGGGAATGGCTTCTTATATAATCAGGTTCGCATTATGGTGGCCTTTTTATTAGAGATCGGCAGCAATCAGCGACCGGTCAATGACGTTATCAGGGTTTTGGCTGCCAAAGATCGCAATCAGGCTCGCATGACAGCGCCAGCCAGCGGTCTTTATCTGGTCAGCGTTGATTATGGTGATCAGAATAACAAAACCATTGACGAATCGGAATCTATCAAGTAAAATAACGAATGGTATTTCTTTTCCATCTAATTACTCGGTACACAATTATTTGTAAAAGAAAGACAAAAATTGGAGGACTTAATCGTGAGAACGACATACATGGCAAAACCTGGTGAAGTTGACCGCAAATGGTACATTGTCGACGCCAAGGGTATCTCCCTGGGTCGTCTGGCATCCGTTGTTGCTTCCGTTCTGAAGGGCAAGAACAAGCCAACCTACACCCCACACGTTGACACTGGTGACAATGTCATCGTTATCAACGCTGCCGAAGTTAAGTTGACTGGTAAGAAGGCTGCTGACAAGATCTACTACCGTCACTCTGACTACCCTGGTGGTCTGAAGCAAAAGACGGCGGGCGAACGTCGCGCCAACGAACCAGAAAAGCTGGTGGAAGATTCCATCAAGGGCATGTTGCCACACACCCCTCTTGGTCGCAAGATGGGCATGAAGCTGCATGTTTATGCTGGTGAAGATCACAAGCACGCTGCTCAACAACCAGAAGTGCTTGACATCACGAACTTAATCTAAGGAGGGAACGGAATTGGCTCAACAAGTTCAATACAGTGGTACTGGTCGCCGCAAGGATGCTACCGCACGGGTTCGTCTGGTACCAGGTTCTGGTAACATTACGATGAACGGTAAGGCAATCGAAGAATACATTCCGTTTGCCAACCTGCGTGCTATCGTCAACCAACCATTTGCTGCAACGAAGACGGAAGGTCAATACGACGTTCTGGTCAACGTTCGCGGTGGTGGCTTCTCTGGTCAAGCCGGCGCAGTTCGTCACGGGATTGCTCGTGCCCTACTGAGCGTCGACCCAGATTTCCGGGATGCTCTGAAGAAGGCCGGTCTGTTGACTCGTGACCCTCGGATGAAGGAACGGAAGAAGCCAGGTCTGAAGAAGGCTCGTAAGGCTTCACAATTCTCCAAGCGTTAATATTTTTGCTGGAAACAGCGTTATATCAACACTTCAGAGATTTGGAATGGTCACATATGGTTTACTAATCATTTGCGATCAAAAAAATCAAGCATCAGCATCCAGCTGGTGCTTTTTTTATATTTTTGCAAATTTGGCGTTTCACAGTTTTTTAAATGATTTTAGTCTGGTAAAATGCAAAATAGAACTTTAAATTACGTTAAACAAACAGGGGGAATTATTTGTGGCAAAGAAACGCCGCTCAAAAACGCGGCACTCAAAAAAGCTGTTTCAACATCGCTGGCTGATTGGTATTTTAACGGTCATCGTGCTCTTTTTGGGTGCCTACGTTGGTCATCATTTCTACCAACGCTACCAACAGCAGCAGATTATCGAACGTCAACAAAATGCCAAGCGTCTGTTTATCAAGCAGGTTGCTCCTGAAGCTCAGGCAATGCAGAAAAAATACAACGTTCCAGCTTCAATTACCATTGCCCAGGCAATCTTGGAATCCGACTGGGGCAGCAGCAAGTTGGCGGCTAAATACCACAACCTGTTTGGTATCAAGGGAACTGGCGAAAACTCCCAAGTCCTGACGACCAAAGAATACGTAAATGGCAAATGGATCACGACTAAGGGCCGTTTTAAGGTTTATTCCAGCTGGAGCGAGTCAATCAAGGATCACACCAAGCTGATGATTAATGGGACGGACTACAACAGCCAAAACTATCAAGCCGTTACCCAAGCTTCCGACTACAAAGAGGCTGCTAAGGCACTGCAAGAAGCCCATTATGCAACCGATCCGGATTACGCCCAAAAATTAATTTCAGTAATTCAGACCTATAAGTTGTACAATTATGATAAATAAGCCGTTAAGGAGGACTCCATGAAAGAACTGCAGGAAAAAATTAAAGAGTATGGTACGGTTTTGCCTGGCAATGTTTTAAAAGTTGATGCCTTTTTGAATCATCAGGTTGATCCAGTCCTAATGAAACACATGGGTGAAGAATTTGCCAAGCTTTATAAGGACGCGGGCGTTACCAAGATTTGGACGGTTGAGTCTTCTGGAATTGCACCGGCCGTAATGACTGGGCTGGCAATGAATGTTCCGGTAATTTTTGCCCGTAAGCATAAAAGTCTGACTTTAAAAGATGATCTGTATACGGCCAGCGTTTATTCCTACACCAAGGAAACGACCAATCAGATCTCAATCTCCAAAAAATATGTCAGCCCAACGGATAAGGTTTTGCTGATTGACGACTTTTTGGCAAATGGTCAGGCACTGGAAGGAATGCTCCAGATTGCTCAAGCAGCAGGCGTTGAAGTTGCTGGTGCTGGCATCGTGATTGAAAAGACGTTCCAAAAAGGCGGTCAGGAACTGCGGAAACAGGGACTGCGTATTGAATCATTGGCTAAGGTCAGCTCATTAGCCAATGGCAAAGCTGAATTTGAAGACTAACTGCTAATGGGGGTGGGCTAATGAGCAGTACAAATGCATTATATCCAGGAGCAACGCTGGGCATTATCGGCTTGGACCGCAACGGCAGCACCCTGATTACTGCTGCTAAGCGGGCTGGTTTTAACGTTGGCGTCTATGTTGATCACGCACAGCCTAGTTTAACCAAACAGGCTGATTTTACGATCAGTGGGGCTTACAATAACCAAGAAAAACTGACGATGTTTGCCCAGACGTGTGATGCTATTATCTATGCCAACGACCTGATCGACTCCAGCGTCTTGCGCTATCTAAGCCGGGATGCCTATCTGCCGCAAGGAGTCAACGCGTTGGAAATCGTCCAGGATCGTTTGATGGAGCGGGCATTTTTGGACCAGATCAACGTCAATGTGGCACCGTACGTTACGGTAATCAGCTTGGATGACGTCTACCAGTCCATCGACTCAATCGGCTATCCAGCAATCTTAAAGCCGATTCAAAGAGGGATTGGCGAACAGTCGATGAGGATCGTCAAACAGTCTGATATTACCCGCGCCGCTGATTTTATCAATGCGGGAACCTATCTTTTAGAATCCTGGATTGATCACACTGCTGAATATACGATGCTGGCAGCTACCGATGGCGAAAACGTTCAGGTATTTCCTGCGATTGAACTGATGCTGAATGCCGATGAGAAGCTGCTGGGAGTCAAGACACCAGCCAATCTGAGCGCTGATATTTCCCAGGAAATGGAGCGGATCGTAACCAGTGTAGCTGAAAACCTGCAGTATCGCGGCGTTTTTCGTGTCGACTTCTACGTAACGGCAACTGGTAATCTGTATGTCCACGGAATTGAACCGGGGCTGTCAACTTATGGCAGTGTTTTTGACTATGCCACTAATGTTTCGCAAACTGAGCAGCTTTTGCGGGCAATTGCCGGAATGCCGCTTTTTGAGGTCCAGACGCTGCAGCCGACCGTGATGATGCTGGCGCGGGTGGCACAACGCGCAGCCCTGCAGCGGCAATGGCTGTTAAAAGACAACTGGCACTACCGCTTCTTTACCGAAGTACGGGAGGATCCGCAAGCAGTGGCGGGATTCGTCTGGGCAGTCGGTAAGTCCAGTCTGGAAGAACTACAGCATCAAATCGAGGATACCGAGGTTTGGAATGAAAAAACATCAACCGATTCAACCCCGGCTTCTGATCAGCAATAACTTTTATGCGAGCAGCGCCGAGCAATCGTTGCTCGTTTTTTAATTAGCCACAGGAATTTGCTATAATGAAGTCTACGATAATTTTAAGAGAGGATGGAAATACGGCGTGACAAGTCAATTACTGCAAGGAATGAATGATAAGCAGGCAGAAGCCGTTTTAACTACGGAAGGGCCGCTTTTGGTCATGGCCGGAGCCGGTTCAGGTAAAACCCGGGTTCTGACGCATCGAGTAGCCTACTTAATTGAAGAGCAGGGGGTCAACCCTTGGAATATCCTGGCGATTACCTTTACCAACAAGGCCGCCCGTGAAATGCAGGAGCGGGTGGGCAAGCTTTTAGGCGAAAGCGCTCGTGATATCTGGGTTTCGACTTTTCACGCGCTGTGTGTGCGGATCCTGCGGCGCGACATTGACAAACTGGGCTATAACCGCGCCTTTACGATTGCCGATACCAGTGAGCAGCGAACCTTGATGAAGCGAATCTGTGGCGAGCTGAACGTTGATACTAAAAAATATGATCCACGGGCAATCCTGAGTGCGATCTCCAATGCCAAAAATGCAATGCAGACTGCAACGGACTATGCAGCGCTCAACAGTCATGCCAATAATCCACTCAATCAGATCGTGGCCAAGGCTTACGTGCTTTACCAAAAGGAACTGGAAAACAGTCAGGCGCTGGATTTTGACGATCTGATCATGAAAACCATTGAGCTGTTTGAAAAGGATCCAGAAACTCTGGAATATTATCAAAACAAGTTCCACTATATTCACGTTGACGAATATCAAGACACCAATGACGCGCAGTATCAATTGGTTACTCTGCTGGCCGCTAAATACAAGAATCTGTGCGTAGTCGGGGATGCCGATCAGTCAATCTACGGCTGGCGGGGTGCCAACATGAACAACATTCTGAATTTTGAGCGCGATTATCCAGAAGCACACACAGTCATGCTGGAGCAAAACTACCGCTCAACCCAGACGATTCTAAAAGCAGCCAATGAAGTAATTGCCAATAACCTGGTTCGTAAGGAAAAGAATCTGTGGACGGAAAACGGTACTGGCGACAAGATTTCTTATTACCGGGCCCAAAATGAACATGATGAGTCCCAGTTTGTCGTCAGCAAAATTCAAGCTGAAATTAAAGAGCATGGCTACCATTATAATGATTTTGCCGTTTTGTACCGGACCAACGCCCAGTCACGGATGATCGAAGAAACGTTTATGAAGTCAACCGTGCCATATACCATGGTTGGCGGTCACAAATTCTATGATCGTAAAGAAATTCGTGATATTCTGGCTTATCTGACCTTGATTGTCAACCCTCGCGATGCCATGAGCTTTGAGCGGGTCGTCAATACGCCTAAACGTGGGATTGGCCCAGGCAGTGTCGACAAATTGCGGCAGTTTGCCAATGAGAATGGCTGGTCGCTATTAGAAGCCGCCCAAAACGTCACGCTGGCCAATGCGATCAGCGCACGGATTCGAGCAAAAATAGAAGACTTTGGCCGTTTGATGGCTGATCTGACCAAAGAGGCCGATTATCTGACCATCACGGAACTGACCGATGAGATTTTGACCAAGAGCGGCTATCTGCAGATGCTGAAAGCCGAAAATGATCTGCAGGCGCAAACTCGGCAGGAAAACCTGGAAGAATTCAAGTCGGTAACTCAAGAATATGATCAAAAGCATGTCGAAGATGAAGGCGACAATCGGCAAAAGCTTATGAACTTCCTGTCTGATCTGGCACTGGTTTCCGATCAGGATGACGTTGATGAAGAAGCGCCTAAGGTAACCTTGATGACCTTGCATGCTGCTAAGGGTCTGGAATTTCCGGTGATCTTTTTAGTCGGGATGGAAGAAGGCATTTTCCCACTTTATCGTTCCTTGAGCAATGAAAAGGAATTGGAAGAAGAACGTCGTCTGGCATACGTCGGCATTACGCGGGCCAAGCGCAAGCTGTATCTGACCAATGCCTACTCACGGATGCTTTATGGTCGTGTGCAGCGTAATCAGCCTTCGCAGTTCGTCGAAGAAATCAATGATGATCTGATCAAATTTGAAAACGCGGACGGCTCGGGCAAGGCCAAGAGCATGAATACGCCGTTTGCCAAGGCAGCTGCTCAGGCAACGACCTTTACGGCTCAGCGGCGTGCACATGGTCTGAAGCACTCCGCTAAGCAGGAAAGTACGGGAACCGGGGCTGATAAGAAGGCCTGGAAAGTCGGCGACAAGGTTCAGCATAAGAAATGGGGACAAGGCATGGTCGTTTCCGTCAATGGCTCAGGCAACGACATGGAATTGGATATTGCCTTTCCAAATGAGGGCGTTAAACGCTTGCTGGCTCAGTTTGCGCCAATTACCAAGGTTAATTAAAAGCGAGGCTTGCAATGACAGAACAAAAATCAGTCAATGACTTAACGCTCAAGGAAGCCACGGCAGAAATCGGTCCGTTGAAAGCCCAGCTGCTGCAATGGGGCAAGGAATACTATGAACAGGATGCGCCGACCGTTGAGGACTATGTTTATGACCGTAATTATCAGCGGCTGGTTGACATTGAGAATCGTTTCCCCGAACTGATCACACCTGATTCACCAACGCAAAAAGTCGGGGGTGCGGCTGAAACCGTCTTAACAAAAGTCGAACATGCCATTCCAATGCTTTCGATGGGGGATGTCTTTTCGGTCGCCGAATTAATGGACTTTAATGCTCGCCAGCAGGATAACCCCAATTTTACCGGGACGACAGAATATAATCTGGAACTAAAGATTGACGGCCTTTCCTTATCGCTGGTTTATGAAAATGGTCGTCTCGTGCAGGGTTCAACACGGGGTAACGGGATGATCGGCGAGGACGTCACTGAAAACGTCAAAACCATCAAATCGATTCCGCAAAAGCTTGCTGAGCCTTTGTCACTGGAATTTCGCGGTGAGTGCTTCATGCCAAAAGCCGCATTTGCCAAATTAAACGAGGAACGCGAAGCCAATGGACTGCCAACGTTTGCCAACCCAAGAAACGCAGCGGCTGGCAGTCTGCGGCAGCTGGATGCCAAAGTTACCGCCAAACGAGAATTGGATACTTTCATGTACTACATTCCCGAATATGAAAAACTGGGCGTCAAGACTCAGGCCCAGGCTTTAGATAAGATGCGGCAATTAGGATTTCACGTCAATGAATTCAATCGCGTCGTGCATAATGAAGCGGAAATCAAGGCCTATATCGATGAATACACGGCCAAGCGCGATGATCTGCCATATGGAATTGACGGTATCGTCGAAAAGGTGAATGATCTGGCTGTTGAAGAGGCACTGGGCGCGACGGTTAAAGTACCGCGCTGGGAGATTGCCTATAAGTTCCCACCTGAAGAGCAGGCTACCGTAGTCAGAGATATTGAATGGACGGTTGGTCGAACTGGCAACGTCACGCCGACTGCAGTGATGGATCCGGTTCAGCTGGCTGGGACGACGGTTAGCCGGGCTTCTCTGCATAATCCCGACTATCTAAAAGACAAGGACATTCGCCTGGGTGATACGGTTCTATTGCATAAGGCCGGTGATATCATCCCTGAGATCTCACGCGTTATCTTAAATAAACGTCCGGTTGACAGTCAGCCATATGAGATTCCAACGCTTTGTCCGGTCTGTCAGTCCAAGCTGGTTCACCTGGATGATGAGGTAGCGCTGCGCTGCATCAATCCAATGTGTCCGGCACAGGTAAAAGAAGGTCTGGTTCATTTCGCTTCACGCAATGCCATGAACATCGACCATCTGGGACCAAGAGTAATTGAGCAGCTCTGGGATCGTCATTTGGT
Organism: Limosilactobacillus sp. WILCCON 0051; assembly: GCF_039955095.1. Lineage (NCBI taxonomy): Bacteria > Bacillati > Bacillota > Bacilli > Lactobacillales > Lactobacillaceae > Limosilactobacillus > Limosilactobacillus allomucosae. The sequence continues at coordinate 2,027,673 of NZ_CP154878.1, read as the reverse complement.
TCATGATGTTGCCGATCTGTATCGCTTAACCTATGACCAATTATTAACATTAGATAAATTTGGGCCCAAATCGGCTAACAACCTATTGACATCGATTGCCAATAGTCGCAATAATTCTGTTGAGCGTCTATTGTTTGGCTTGGGCATTCGTCATGTCGGTGCCAAGGCGGCTCGCATCTTAGCTCAGCATTTTGGCTCTCTGGCGGCAATAATAGCAGCTGATGAGGAATCGATTGCCGAGATCAACACGATTGGGCCAACGATTGCCGATAGTCTGAAAAACTATTTTGCCAACGAGCAGGTGCAGGAATTGATTCAAGAGCTGCAGGCGGCCGGCGTCAATCTGGAATACCGTGGACCAGCACCGATCGCTCAAGACAGTGCGGCCGCTAAAGAATGGCAAGGCAAGCGCGTGGTCTTGACGGGTAAGCTCAATGAAATGACGCGCGATCAAGCCAAGCAATGGTTGGAAGAACGCGGTGCCAGCGTAACCGGCAGCGTGTCGAAAAAAACAGATTTGGTCATCGCTGGAGAAAAGGCTGGCTCCAAGCTTACCAAGGCCCAGGATCTGGGAGTCGAGGTCTGGAATGAAAGCCGGTTTGCTCAAGCGATGAAGGAGGATTAACGTGAAACTACAGAAGCTAAAAAAGCTGACGCTGACGGTAGTCGTGTTGATGAGCACGGTACTTTTGGCCTCATGCAGCATTGGAAAGAAAACCTCTTCGTCATCCAGCAAGCTTACGACGACGGGGACTGCCAGTGGTCAGTATCAAGGCGTCATTCAAAATGGCCATTACAAGGTCAGCAAGGCGCGTGGTGTCAATATCAACCAAAATGACAACAGCTATAATCTAAAGAGTTTTGAAACCGGCTTGACGGAAGTTTCCAAAAAGGTCTTTTCGACTAAGAGCTATATTTTCCAAGAAGGTCAGTATCTGAGCACGGATACGATTGAAAACTGGCTGGGACGCAAAACCAAGAGCAATCCAACCGGTTTAAACGCCGCCCAGGGTAAAAAGAGCGATCCGAACCCAGAATACGTTCAGCAGATTGAAGAACAAGACTTCATGCAGCAAAATGGCAATTCGCTGACCTTAAAGGGGATTACCATTGGGATTGGGATCAACTCGGTCTACTACTACCAAAAGACAACGGACGGTCCTACCTACCAAAAGAAGCTTTCGGATGCTGAAATTCAAAAGCAGGGTAAGATTGCCGCCCAAAAGATCTTAACGCGGCTGCGCAAAAAGTCCGCGCTTAAAAACGTGCCGATCGTTATTGCACTTTACAAGCAGGCGCCAAACGACAGCCTGGTAGGGGGTAGCTTCTTTGCCTATAGCAAGAACAACGGCAATACCATCAAGAGCTGGAAGAAATTGAACTACTCAACCAAGGTGCTGCCAAAAGCCAGTGACGCTACTTCAACCAATAGCGACAATGAGACTGACAACACGAGCTTTTCCAACTTCAAGAGTCAGATTCAAAGCTTCTTCCCGAACCTCAGCGGCGTGACGGCTCAGGCTCAATACCAAAATGGCACGCTTTCGGGGATGCACATTACGGTTACGACGCAGTTCTACAGCCAGTCTGAAGTGCAGAGCTTTACGCAATATATTGCACGCGCGGCCAAGAAGTATCTGCCAAACGGAATTCCAATCGATATCAAGATTCAATCGTCTTCAGAAATGCAGGCAGTTGTCTATCGTGATTCTGGCTCGGATACTTTCCGGACCCATGTCTTCAGCTCATATTAATAAAATTTAAACGTCATCGCGCTTGCGGTGGCGTTTTTGCTAAAAACAGCAGGCTTTGTGTGATAAAATAGATGAACGTATGTAATACCTAACTTAAGGAAAAGAGGAGAAAGAATGGCTAGTCAGATCGATCAGCAGCAGGTTAAGCACGTTGCCGAATTGGCCAAACTAGAATTCAATGATGCCGAGCTTGCTAAGTTCACCCCACAACTGGGCAGCATCATCGATATGTTTGAAGAACTGCAGGCGCAGAATACTGATGGCGTGGAACCAATGTATTCGCCAACGGATCGCGTCAACGTTATGCGTGAAGACGTTGCAGTCAAGAGCAACGAGCGAGAAGCCCTGCTTAAAAATGCTCCCGACACGGAAGGCGGCTTGATTAAGGTGCCAGCAATCATGGATGATGAAAGTGAGGACGGCGAATAATGAAGTTCAATGAAACCGACTTGACTCAGCTTCATGAAGACCTGCAGACCAAAAAAATCAGCGCCAAGGAACTGACCAAGGCAGCCTTTGATCGGATCAAGGAAACTGATGATGACGTCAAGGCCTTTATCACGCTGAATGAAGATGAAGCTTTAAAGCGTGCCGAAGCAATCGACAATGAAGGAATCGCGGCGGACAAGCTGCTGGCTGGGGTGCCACTGGCAGTTAAGGACAACATCGTAACCAAGGGCTTAAAGACGACGGCGGCCTCCAAGATGCTGGAAAACTTTACGCCAATCTATGATGCCACGGTAATTGAAAAGCTGAATGCCCAAGACTTCATCAATGTTGGTAAGACCAACCTGGATGAGTTTGCCATGGGTGGCTCAACGGAAAACTCGGCCTTCTTTACGACCCACAACCCTTGGGATCTGACGCGGGTTCCTGGTGGTTCTTCAGGTGGTTCGGCGGCTGCCGTTGCGGCGGGTGACGTCATTGGTGCTTTGGGAACCGATACGGGTGGCTCAATTCGAATGCCATCATCATACAACAACGTGGTCGGCTTGAAGCCAACTTATGGTCGGGTCTCACGCTGGGGGGCAATTGCGTTTGGCTCCAGCTTTGACCAGATTGGCTGGATCACCAACAGCGTTAAGAACAACGCGCTGCTGACGGAAATCATCAGTGGGCAAGACGATCACGATATGACTTCTTCAGATCGTCAAGTACCAAACTGGGCTGCCAGCCTGAACGAAAACACGAATGTCAAGGGGCTTAGAATTGCCGTGCCAAAAGAATATCTGGACGAAGGAATTCAGCCAGGCGTGCGGGCGGTAATCAACAATGCCTTAAAGCACTTTGAAGAACTGGGTGCTATCATTGATACGGATGTTTCGATGCCGCATACCAAATACGGCGTGCCAGCCTACTACATCCTGGCCTCATCAGAAGCTTCATCCAACCTGCAGCGTTATGACGGAATTCGCTATGGTTTCCGAGCACCAGATGCCAAAACGCTGGAAGAAGTCTACGTCAAGTCACGGACGCAGGGCTTTGGTGATGAAGTCAAGCGCCGAATCATGCTGGGGACGTTCTCGCTTTCCGCTGGTTTCTATGATGCCTACTTCAACAAGGCTGCCAAGATTCGGACGCTGATTGCGCAAGACTTTGCCAATGTTTTGAAGGACCATGATCTGATCATGGGACCAACTGGCGCTAACCCAGCCTTTGAGATTGGTTCTGAGATTGCTGATCCAAAGACGATGTACATGAACGATATCCTGACCGTTCCCGTCAACATGGCTGGGCTGCCGGCAATGTCTCTGCCAGCCGGTTTTGACAATGGTCTGCCAGTTGGTCTGCACATCATCGGCAAGGCCTTTGATGAACAAACGATCTACAATGCCGGTTATGTCTTTGAACAGACGACCGACTTCCACAAACAAACGCCAAAGTTAGGGGGTCAAGACTAAGATGAACTTTGAAACGACCATTGGGCTTGAAGTCCACGTGGAATTGAAGACCCACTCTAAAATCTACAGTCCAACGCCAGTAGAATTTGGTGACGAGCCCAACGCCAACACCAACGTTATCGACTGGGCCTACCCAGGTACGCTGCCAACGCTGAACAAAGGCGTCGTGCGGGATGGGATCATGGCTGGTCTGGCACTGCACGCCCAAATCTCAAAGCACATGCACTTTGACCGGAAGAACTACTTCTATCCTGACAACCCTAAGGCCTACCAGGTAACCCAATCCGAAACGCCAATCGCACATGATGGCTGGATTGAAATTGAGGTTAATGGCAAGAAGAAAAAAATCGGGATCAAGGAAATGCACATCGAAGAAGATGCCGGCAAGAACACCCACACGAGCAACTACTCTTACGTGGACTTGAACCGGCAAGGCACGCCTTTGATCGAAATCGTCTCCAAGCCAGATATCGCCTCGCCAGAAGAAGCGGTGGCCTACCTGGAAGCTTTACGGCAGCGGATTCAGTTTACTGGAATCTCTGACGTTAAGATGGAAGAAGGTTCGATGCGGGTCGACACCAACATCTCGATTCGTCCAATCGGTTCTGATAAGTATGGTACCAAGACGGAAATGAAGAACATCAACAGTTTCAATTTCGTCAAGAAGGCGCTGAACTTTGAACAGCAGCGGCATGAAAAGGTCATCATGGCTGGTGGCACGATTGCCCAGGAAACGCGGCGCTTTGATGAGGCAACCGGCGAAACGATCTCAATGCGGACCAAGGAAGGAAGCGACGACTATCGTTACTTCCCAGAACCTGATATTCCGCCGCTGGAAGTCAGCGATGAATGGATCCAAGAAATTCAAGATGCCATGCCAGAAATGCCTGGTGAACGGCGCGCTCGCTATACCAAAGATCTGGGCTTGAGCGAATACGACGCCATGGTATTGACGCAGACCAAGGAAATGTCTGACTTCTTTGAGGCTACGATTGCCTTAGGAGCTGATCCAAAGAAAGCTGCCAACTATCTGATGAACGACGTCAACAGCTACTTAAACGACAAGCAGGTTGATCTGCAGGATACCAAGCTGACGCCGGCCAACCTGGCAGGGATGATCAAGCTGATCGATGATGGCACGATTTCTTCTAAGATGGCTAAGAAAGTCTTTAAAGGAATTCTGGATGGTCAAGAACCAGCTGCCTACGCGGAAAAGAATGGTCTGGTACAGCTTTCCGACCCAGCCAAGCTGCAGCCAATCGTTGATGAAGTCTTGGCCAACAACCAACAGTCGATTGAAGACTACAAGAATGGTAAGGATCGGGCTGTCGGCTTCTTAGTTGGTCAGATTATGAAACAGACGCGCGGCAAGGCTAACCCAGGCGTGGTCAACAAGCTTTTGATGAAGGCCTTGAACGAAAAGTAAACTGATTTGATGGCGGAGGAAACTATGCGAAAACGAGCACGGATTATCTATAACCCGACGTCGGGGCGTGAAGCCATGCGCAACGACCTGGTTGACATCTTAGCGGTCTATGAACAGGCGGGCTATGAAACCAGTGCGTTTGCCACGACGCCGGCGCCTAATTCGGCTAAGAACGAAGCAACGCGCGCGGCTAAGGAAGGCTTTGACCTGATCGTAGCTGCAGGCGGCGATGGGACGTTAAGCGAGGTCGTCAACGGGATTGCCGGACTTGAGCATCGTCCTGCCCTGGCGATTATTCCGGCGGGGACGACCAACGACTATGCGCGTGCCCTGCGGATTCCGCGTGATGATCCGATCGCTGCGGCCAAGCTGATCTTGCGCAAAAACAAAAAGTTCAAGATCGATATTGGTCAGGCTGGCGACAACTACTTTATGAACATCGCGGCTGGGGGGACCTTGACGGAACTGACCTATGAGGTGCCTTCGCAGATGAAGTCGCTGTTTGGCTATTTGGCATATCTGGCTAAAGGAGCCGAACTGCTGCCAAGAATCAAGCCGGTTGAAATGGACATCAAGTACGATGGTCATGAATACCGTGGTCAGGCCTCCACGATTCTGATTGCACTGACCAATTCCGTCGGCGGCTTTGAACAGATCGTACCGGACGCTGCGCTTGATGATGGCAAGTTCACGATGATCATTGTCAAGGAAAGCAATCTGATCGGCATGATGCGCTTGATGGCCAAGGCACTGCAAGGCAAGCATATTGGCGATCCTGGCATTATTTACGCCAAGGCCAGCGAGATCGACGTAACGCCCGTCAATTCAGAAGATCGCGTGATGATCAATTTGGATGGCGAGTATGGTGGCGACGCGCCGATGCATTTCCGCAACCTCAAGCAGCACTTGGAAGTAGTTGCCAACCTTGATGAGATTCCGGATGATGCAATTACCATGTCACCGGATATGAAGCGCGTGGAAGATGACTTTGTGCGTGAAGTCGACAATATTCACGATGATGAAGCGTCTCAAAAATAATTGAAACCAAACAGGGGCTGCGGGCAATCTTGTCAGCAGTCCCTGTGTTTGCTAAAGGAGAAAAACATGGCAAAAATCACTGTACCGGTTCATAAAGGCGAGGTCTTGACGGCAACGGTAGCTGATCTGACCTATGAAGGCAATGGCGTCGTCAAGGTTGATAATTATCCGGTTTTCGTGCCGTACGTCTTGCCCGGCGAACAGGCCGAAATCAAGATTACCAAAGTGACGGCTAAATTTGCCTGGGGAGAGCTGCAGCAGCTGTTGACCAAAAGTCCGGACCGCGTTGAGATCAATGATGCCCGTTATTTGAAAACCGGCATCGCCCCCTTGGGAATTCTCAGCTATCCGGCGCAGCTGAAATTTAAGCAGCATCAGATTGAAGAACTGCTCAAAAAGGCTCACTTGGATGAATTGAAGGTCGCGCCAACAATGGGGATGGACCAGCCATATCACTACCGCAACAAGGCGCAGGTACCGGTCAAATATATGCGGGGCCAGCTGCAGACCGGTTTTTATAAGCGGGGCAGTCATGATCTGGTACCGATTGAGGATTTCTATATTCAAGATCCTAAAATCGATCAGGCAATTCTGGTCGTCCGTGATCTGCTGCGGAAATACAACATTCGTGCCTATGATGAAAGAACTGGCCGCGGCTGCATTCGAACGGTCATGGTCCGGCGCGGCTACTACAGTCATGAGATCATGGTGGTGCTGGTTACCAATACCAAACAGCTGCCGCATGCCGAAGAAATTGCAGCTGGGATCGTCAACGGGGTGCCCGAGGTTAAGAGCATCGTGCAAAACGTCAACACTAAGCGGACAAACAAGCTTTTAGGGCTGGAAAATCATACGCTCTGGGGCAGCGATACGATTCATGATCAGCTCCTGGGCATTGACTTTACGATTTCGCCGCTGTCGTTTTACCAGGTTAATCCGCAACAGACCGAAAAGCTTTATCAAACGGCAATTGAAGCCGCGGGACTGGATGGCACGCAGACCGTGATTGATGCCTATTGTGGTATTGGCACGATTTCTTTGGCGGTGGCCAAGCATGCCAAAAAGGTCTACGGGGTTGAGATCGTGCCAGCCGCGATTGAAGATGCCAAGCAAAATGCCAAGGTCAACCAGATCGAGAATGCCGAATTTGTGGTGGGCAAGGCCGAAGAACAGATGGCGAAATGGCAAAAAGAAGGCTTGAAGCCCGATGTCTTGATCGTTGACCCGCCACGTAAAGGTCTTGATGAATCCTTGATCGATGCTGCCGGCAAGATGGCGCCAGCTAAGATTATCTATGTCAGCTGTAATCCTGCCACTTTGGTCCGCGATCTGCAGCGCTTTGCCTCTGTCGGCTACCGTGTCGTCAAGCCAATCCAGCCGGTTGATCAGTTCCCTCAGACCCCGCACGTTGAGTCAGTCGTTGTAATGGAACGAGCATAGCGAAGTTCAATTACTTACGAATGACTCATGCGATAGTTGTCCGCGACTGGCGAGTGCATGGCACGAAGACAGAGCGGAAACAACGAACCGCAGAGAGCGAAATACTTTGTTTGAACGCGATTAACAAGAGCGTGAAAGCTTAGAAACGCTCCATGTGATATAGCCAAGCCGTTTAGCTTTAGCTATTACGGATTGGCTACGCAAGGATACTCCAAGAGAGCAAATGAAATGCAGCTCGATTGGAAAGTATCTACTGCGCTTCGAAGAGCAAGGAGCTTTGCGACGAAGCGATTCGTAAATGCGAACCGCAGAGAGCGTTACTGTCCTGGAACGTACAAGTAAATAGGCCATAAACGCTGGTGTGACGGTATTTACGAATGATTGAAAGTGTACTAATTCTGATTTTTACAATTGGAACTAGTACACTTTTTCTATTTGAAGCTGGCGGGTCGAGTATTCAATGTCCTATTTCGATAGTCGAGTATACGAAGGTCCAGTTTGGCAGGTCGGGTTGATTAGGATAGTGAAAGTGCGTGCAAAAGCTGATATGAAGGCATATACAGCTGATACGAAAATAGACTGATTTGGGGCTCAGAGTTGAGTAGACAAATGTATAGCAATAAATTATTGATTTATCTTGTTAAAACAATTTTTAATTAAAAAATCACCAACCGATCCTAATAATTAGTTGGTGATTGTAAATATAGATTTATTTTCTCCTATTCATTATCTGTTGATTGATTTGGTTAATATGTTGTTTCTCAACCAGACCAATAATGAGCCAAATTATGATATAGACGATCACAAAGATTAGAATGGTCCGCCAATCAAATAGCCAATGATTGATCAACATCATTCCAGTATATAGGATACAGGTCCCAATTAGGTGAATAACAAGTGCAACTGAATATGATAGTTCCATTTGGAATAAGAAACTTAATTCCCCGATTAATCCACTAAAAATAAAAACAGTGATGACACTAGTTTTAGAGACAATCATATTTGATGTGAAAAATGTGATAATTACAAGGTAGGTAATAGATCCATATCCCATTCCACGGATAAAGTAATGGATGCTTTTTCTAAAATTTTTCATTTTATAATCCCAATCTTCTTTCTATTTCCGGTAGATATTTTCGCGAAACATCTGCACGTTGTTTGAAATTTAATTTAGCAACCATATTACCAGTAAAACCAGCTTCTAAGGAAACTAAGTGATTTAAATTGATAATGCCGTGTTTTGATACTTGAACAAAATTTTCATTAAGTCGTTCTAGTACCTGATACAATCGGCCATTTGCTTGGATTTCATCACTTTTGGTATAAAAAGTTAGAGTGTTTTTAGTTACTTCAACTTTAATTAGCTCTGCTTGCTTAATAGTTAAAATTCGGTCTTCTGTTTTTATGGGAATGAACACGCTACTTTTCTGATTATACTTGTCCAAATAATTAAGAAGATTGACGACCCTATTGTTTTTGGTGACTGCGCTCACAGTAATATTAAGATCGTCAGGGCCTAATGATGGGTCTGACTGAAAATGAATTTGCACAATTAATTCTTCCTCTGATATAGATTTGTCAAAACCGCTGCGAGTCCTAGTAATATCAGTGACATTCCCAAAATCATTAATGCATTATTATAATTACCTAATTGGTAACCATGAATTTTGAAATGGATGCCAAGATATTCAATCATTTGTTGGCGACTGTCTGCAGGTAAAGTTTTTTTACTTAATTTATTTAGGAGAAAACTTCGTAGACTAGCGGCTTCATAACTGCTAGGAAATAATTTTACTATAGATTGCGCTGACTTGGATAGAGTCCCGTATGGCATATAAGTAGCAATCATAAATCCGGCAGCTGCTCCAACTATTGCTGAAAGTCGGCTAAAAGTTGTGGAAGAATGTATTAGGTCAATAATGATTAAATTGATAGTGCTAGCTCCAAAGGAACCTAAAACGATAAAAACTAATCCTGGTAGTATAGCAGAGTCTGATATTGTAATATCGTCAACTGAAATAAAGTAAATTGCCATAATGAAAAACGTAATAATTTGCATGAATGTACTGATAAAAATTGAGAACACTAAATAGCTCAAATTAATTTTGAATGGAGTTAAATCTGTTAGGTTTAAATCGTCCCACGTCCTACTTTCACGATCTTTCACTAATTGACCAAGTGCTTGGAATGAGGTAGTAATACCTGCAATGGCGACAATTCCACTGATCATCCATAAATCTAACATTTCCTTTGCATGGGGTAGTGATTGATAAGAGGATGTCAGATTTTCCTGCAAAAAACCAATATAAATAAAGAATGAAATTAAAGCACCAAGGCAAGACATTAATACGCCGATTTTATTTGCAAAGTAGATTTTTAAATTTCTTCTGATTAGTGCAAACATTTTATTGAAGCTCCTTTCCGGTAATTTTGACAAAAGCATCGTTGATGGAACCAGGACTATATGAAAAATTAGTGATATAGTCTTGGTTATGATGTAATAGTTCAATCACTTCTGAAGATGTCAGATTATCAAAAGACAACTTCTGAGCTGTTAATTGTTCACTAGGGTAGTCAGTTCGGAGTCGATTGCCATTTGTTGTAACTACTAATTTAGTGGGTGCATAACGTTTCTTAATCTCCGTTGCTGAGCCAGAAGCTAAGATTTTACCGTTTTCTAAAATGTACATCTGATCCGCATTTTCAGCTTCTTCTAAGTAATGAGTGGTTAGGAAAATTGTTAAGCCATGTTCACTTTGCATTTTTTGGAGAAGTTTCCAAATGACTAATCTGGTTTGCAAATCTAATCCTGTTGTTGGCTCATCAAGAAAGAGAATGTCCGGTTTTGTAATCAAAGCTCGGGCAATATCAACTCTTCGCCTTTGACCACCAGATAATGTTCCATAGCGCTGGTTTAAGAAATTAGTGAGTCCCATTAGATCAATTAATTTCTGGAGCCATTCAGAATGATCTTCATGATAAAGATTTGACCTGTAATAAAGATTATCTTTCACCGACAGTTCTTTATCTAAAATGCTGTTTTGAAAGACAATACCAATCTTCATACCTTGATTACGGGAAATAATTCCTGAAGTTGGTTTCAATAATCCGGCAAGCATATTGATAGTGGTTGATTTCCCAGCTCCATTGGTTCCAAGGTATGCGATTAATTGCCCACGTTTAATTTGAATACTTACGTTATTCAGTGCTAATTTCGATCCATATTTTTTAGTAAGATTCGTTGCTTCGATTAACATAATAAGTTGTCCTCCTTATGAATTTAATATTGTGAATATATCAGGAGGATGAATGTTTGTGATGACTGGATAGATAAGTGGCAATTATGACGATATGAAATGCAGCTATGTTTGAATAAAAAACAGCACCCAGCCAAAGTAGCTGAGTGCTGTATTACCAGATTATTTTCACATATTAATTCTAATAACTTCACCATCTTTGAACGTGAACTCCATGTAGCGTTGGAAGATGTCAAGGGCAATTAAAAATTGTACAGAAATGGCAATTTGAAAATGTACAATTATGACAGTTTAAGACAACAAATAGACAAATTGAAAGATAAAGAATGAGTAATGTTAGATGCCATTGATGGTGAATTGCTAACACAAGAATATACTGACGATTACATGGATGAATATAGTATAGGAAAAATTCTGACCCCCTACTTAGTTGCCCATAGTAACAATGGATGTATTATTAACTCTTGTCCATATGGGAAAGGATGTATTGATGTACAAGGTAATTACAATAAAAAATTATGAATTTACAAGAGACATCATTGTTGAAAGTCAAAACTCTAAACAGCAATATACGGCTTTTGATGATTCGGATTTAATTGGAAATGATCAATTCTCTTTTGTAAAGGAACAAGAAGTCTGTGATTGTAAGTTAGGTATATTGGGCGAAGTAAATCCATCAGGGGAAACATTTGATGTTCTATCGAAGGAGAAAATTGGTAAGATGAACCTGTTAAAGGTGTCAAATTCGGATGGTGATAACTTCTATTTACCAGCTACCGCAGATATAAAGATTGGTAGTCAGATTAAGTTAAATGTTAAAAGATATGATTTACTATCGGTTAATAACATCATAAATGATAGGACGTTATGATTTGCCACTCATGGCAGATAAAGATAATGAACAAACATTGGAGGAATTATTGTGTAGAGCCCGTGACCACTTATCGATTGAAGAATTTTTACTTCGAGAAGGACTAAGTTTGATTTTAGATTGGGGAAAATTATGGAGTTCGTTCAGTATAATCTATCTGGAAAAATCGTTGAGCAATATGCATGTATCTTTGATCAGTTAAAGGCTAATCCGATTGGCGAAAAAGTTAGAGCAACAATGGACGACGGTAAAATAAGCGTTGGATTTTGGGATACTTTTCTGGGACAAGGTAAAAATCAAACTGCTGAAATTAGTCGGTATGATTTGGATGAAAAAACTTCTAAATTAAGAAGCTTCAATAGCATAGTAACTTTTGTCCCGACAAATAGAATCGCTAAACTCGAAGCAATTTTATACAGTAATCCACGATGGGGTACGGGGCCGACTAACAAGTTTGAGTTTTCTAAACCAGTAAAAATAGATCCTGAACTAGATCCGTTTAAAAACTGGCCTATTAAAATAACACCTAGCCAAAATAGCTGAGTGCCGCCAATTCTAAATGTCACATATTTACTTTAATTACTTCCCCATCTTTGAACGTGAACTCCATGTAGCGTTGGAAGATGGGGAAGCACACCTTAACAACACGTATTCCAATCGTCGCACGGACTTTCTATACTTGAGGAAACTCATATAGGAGGTCTTTTTGATGGCTCAAAATGAAATCGTTGAAGTCAGCGCCACTTCAAACGACAGTAAGACTAACCGGTGCGTGCTGGTAGCCTCACTGTCGATTCAGAAGGTGCGGCTCAACATCTATCAAGACGCGGATCCCACAATGATCGAAAACCTGATGATGCGAACCTATTGTTTCAACTCGTTAACAATAGGTATGAGCAGCACTCAACGATCATTACAACTAACGTACCACTATCTGGATGGGGGGAAATTCTACATAATCCGGCCGTAGCGGAAACCATTTTGGATCGCCTGGTCTATAAGTCACATATCATCAAAATTGCAGGCAAGTCATATAGATTAAAATCAGCGACTAATCATAAAGTGCCATCTTAAACTGCCATAATTGTACATTTTCAAATTGCCCTTGACATTGCCTACTAATACAATAGTCGCCAAATATAGAATGTGGCATAACTACTCCATTGTCCCCATTGTTGGTGAAGTTTTCGCATCTGCTGTTTTGAAGGTTTTTCATCCAATTGTTGAATAAGTTTAATGCCATTTAATAGTCCGGCATCCGTTTGCGGAAATGCATCACCATAGCGAAGACAACGCATTGCAACATAATTTGCGGTCCATGGGCCAATTCCGCGAAGCTTACAGAGCATTTTTTCTGTCTTGGTGGCAGTTTGTTGTCTCAAATACTGACTTTTTTTAATTGCACCAGTTACTAGCAATTTGCTGATGTTTAGCATGTATTCTGCTTTGTGTTGAGTCATGCCGAGCTGTCGTAGTTTCTCCGGATCTTGAACGGCAACCTCTGCTGGTTGTGGATAGAGCCAAAATGTATGTTTATGGAAGACTATTTTTGTACCGAAATTTTCTACGAAGCGTTTCTTGAGAGTATACGCGTATGACAGATTGATTTGCTGACCTAAAATACACCAAGTTAAAGCCTCATAAAAATCGGGCTCACCCACTAATCGTAATCCGTCAAATCGGTCGATCAGAGGAGCTAATAATTCATCTTTCTTGGCCATTTCATAAAATGGTGCTAAGTCTGTTTTCAAGTCAAACCAATCGCAAACGTAATCAATAATCTCGTGGGTGACTGAGGCAGAGGAGTGGTTGATCACTTGGAGGCATAGCTGCCGTTTATTTCTAAGAAAGCTGATATCCACTATTAGTATCTGGTGATTGTCTTGGAAGGCCTTTCTGATAGTTTGCTGTGCAGTAATTTGATAGGTTATTTCATCCTCATTGCGCTGTAAGTAATCAATGATCTTAGACCAACTAAAAATAGGCGGTACCGAAATCGTAGTTGCATTAATCATGATTGCCCTCCTTTTGATAGGGGTACCGGCTTTAAAGATTTAGTCCGGCGATATTGCAAAGGGGTTTTGCCAAATCTCTTTTTAAAACAATCAATAAAATATGCGGTGTTCGACATGCCTACCTCCTGTCCGACTTGTGATACCGAGCTTTGTGTGGTTTGAAGTAAGTGCTGGGCCTGTGTTAGCCGAATCTCGTTTAGCCTTTCTCGAGGGGTCATGCCTGTGATATCTTTAAAAGTGTGCCTTAGATATGAAGGATCACCATGAACTAACTGACCTAATTCGTTCAAAGTTAGTTTCCGTTGATAATTCGTTTTGAGTGTGTATTCAATTTCATCAACCCACATTTGTTTATTAACGATGCGATTGAGTGGTCGGCATCGTTTGCAAGGCCGAAATCCGTTTTTTATTGCCTGTTGTGGGTCAGTAAACACTAAGACATGGTCTCGTTTTGGCAACCGAGAAGGACATGACGGTTTACAAAAAATGTGAGTAGTTGTTACTCCATACCAAAACTGCCCATCCAACTTTGAATCATTGTTGATGATTGCATGCCATTGCTCGTCATTTGGCAATTTAGTATGATTTATTGCTTTCATTGCTACTTTTCCTCTCTAGACGAAGAAGGGCTTTTTTGCGTTCTAAACCACCTGCGTATCCAGTTAATGATCCGTTACTACCAATAACTCGATGGCAAGGAACGATTAATAAGATTTGGTTGTGTCCAATAGCATTGCCAACAGCTCGTGAAAGATTCTTCTTTACTGCATGACCTTCTTGAATTACATCAGATAATTCCTTATAAGTTACAGTATGACCGTACGGGATTTTTTGCAGGGCATTATAGACACGTAGTTGGAATTCAGTTGCCTGTTCTTTGAGTTTTAATTTGTTGTAGCTCGGATTTTGGCCAGCAAAAAATTGGTTGAGCCAATCAATTGTTTTGCTGGCTTGACTAGTTAATCCTGATTCAATTTTATCGAGATTATAATGTCCTCCGTAATACTTTTGATCATTAAACCACAGACCATATAGATAACGGTCATCAGCTAAAATCGTCATCTTCCCGAGTGGCGAATCATATATAGTCTTTTTCATCAGCAGAGGCCTCCTCCGATAGATTTGCAATAGCTTAATTTATTGTCCAAAGATATCATAACAATAAAAAACGTCAAAAAATATCAAAATATGGCTTTTTCTTTAAATAATGTCTATGGCTTCAGCAGTTACTAAGTGCATTAATTATGATAAGTCATAGGAGTTCGAGTTTTTGACTTGGTAGCAAAATACAATTGCTATGTTGAATCAGTGACCACAGTATCTTGGAACCATGCAGTTAGCCTTTTTCTAGAAAAGAGTAACGGCGTGCAGGTTTTGCTTGGAGGTGAAAAAAATAACATGGTATCATAAAAACGTTGCTCGTCCCTTTGTCTGTATGAGAGGGGGTGAAAGCATTGAACTATTGGCAAGATCTATTTAACTTATTCTCCAGTCTACTTATTGTAGTTTTCGACCATTGGCTTGATAATTGGAAGCGTTGATAATAGTAGACGAACCGAGCAAAGTCAAGCTACCAAAAAAGCCCTAGCGTATGGCAGTACGTTAGGGCTTTTGGTTTACCTGCATGATAGCATTGAACTATTCACGACAAGTTATTTAACTTATTCTCGCTGTTATTATAGCACACAAAGAGCCCCAATCAAGTAGCCAAGACCTCTTTGAATTGCCTCCTTATTTAGCAAAATCAATTTAGATATTTTTAAATCCAACGTGGACATCTTATGTGAGTATTGGGGACAAATGACTTTGAAAGTACACATTGCCTTTTGATTCTTTTCGACTACAAATCGTTCAATCATTGCTCGGTCCGTGTTTGGCATAAGGCACTCTTGCTTTTATCGACTACAAATTGTTCAATTAAAAAATAACAAGGCTCGGAGTTAGAGTTTATTAAAGCGTAGGGTACATTTGAGCTTGATCAACGGAGTAGTTGGTCTGATGTTAGTTACATAGCGATTAGATGACTTCTACGTATGATTGGTTTAATTTTACGGGAGGAATTTAATACGTGTAGTACAATACAAAAAATAGAAAGGAGCCTTTAATATGCCAATTACTACTACTCAAAGTGATTTTCGCAAACACTTGAAAGATTATTTAGATCTAGTAAATGATGAAGGGCAAACAGTTTTAATTGCTCGTTCTAATCATCGTTTTGCAGCAGTTATTTCTCAAGAGCAATTAAAGACTCTGCTGGACGCCGTTAATGCTAAAGAGGATTCCCTAGAATATGCTGTTGCTCGTGATAAGCTAATCGACATGCATGTTCTGCCAGATGATCCAATTGTCGATCTAAACGATAACTATTGGAGTAGCTTCAAACCAAAGGATAAGCAGTAATGAACTATCAATTTCAGTCCCGAAAGTCGTTTGTACCAGTTAGCAAAATTAGTAAGCACACCATATTGAACCGTGTTGCCTACTAAGCGGTGACCAATTTCAAAAATTAAAGAACAAAAAAGCAGCGGTCGACCGGCGCATTTCTGCGTGGTCGACCGCTGTTCATTTATCAATTAGGCTTTGCAGCTTTCTTGAATTTCACGAGCCCATGGCAAATAAGCCTCTATTTCTGGCGTTTCGCGTTTTGTAAAGGCGCTAAGCAGGGTCTCTAAATATTTAAAGACATCCAAATGATTTAGTTTTGCGGTTTGCACGATGCTATACCAGATCGCATTGGCTTTGGCCCCAGCCGTGGACTTCGCAAACAGACTGTTCTTTCTGACCAGCGTGGTGGGACGAATCAGTTGCTCATTGTGATTATTATGCAATGGCAGCTCTCCATGCCTGAACATCTGGTAAACCCGCTTCTTCAATTTGAGGGCATTTTTGATTGCATTGCGTAGCGGTTTGAGTGGCGATTTCGTCAAGGCTTCTTCAATCAGCTGATAGAAATCATCAATCATCGCTTTTAAATGCTGACGCCTTTGGGCTGCCTTCTCACTTGCTGATGAATATTTCAACCGTTTTTCGATGTGAAATACTTTGGCAAGGATCCGCACGGCGTCACTCGCAATACTTTGCCCTTGAAAGCGGGTAATCTTTGGATCAAGCAGTCGCTTAAATTGGCGATTGATATGAACCAGACAGGTCCCCCAATACGCTTCTGGTAAGCGATTATCAGAATATCCACTAAACCCATCACACATAATACCGCCAGAAAAGTCATCACCTAAGATTTCTGTAATAACCTTTCCTGATCGTGAAGGGGCATAGTGGAAATACGATACTTGATGTGGACTGAATTCTGCCGTAGAACAGGCTGACCAGAAGTAGCCATGTGATTGATCAAGATCCAGAACTTGAAATGGCGTCTCATCAAGCTGCACCACAGGTGCTGCCTTGATTTCTTGACGCAGACGTTCATAAATCTTTTGCCCAAACCTTTCGCCAGCTTCAATTACCCCACGAGCCATATGTTTGCTGGTGATGGGAAGTCCGAGGCGCTCCCAATACTGCGTCTGGCGGGTAAACGGTACTGCCAGACCAAACTTTTCAAAAAGTACTTCGGCGATTACCGAGCTTGAAAGGTAACTGTGTGGAAACAAGGGCTGTGGCGTCTTTGCCTGAACGAGTACATCATTGTCGGTTTCCGGATCTTGACAGTGTTCGCATCTAGCCGTTTCAGTACATACGATTTTGCAGCACAAGTGGGCAGGAATCAGTTTAACTTCACGATATTGTTCATGTTTGCCGATAACCGTCATCATTTGACCGCATTGATCACAAGTCAGTTCTTGCTCGCTTAGCTGATGAAGTTCTTCAACTTGTTCTAGGCAATCAAGCAATTGTTTACGTGATTCCTTTGATTTGCATTTTCTCTGGTGACTGGTAACGGTAGTGGTCAACTTTTCTACTGTTGAATCATTCGTTGGCACGGTTTCCTGTTCGTTGTCATCAAACAGATCCAACTGGCCAGCACTTAATTTTTCAGTTTTTTTTCCAAAAAGTTGCTTTTGCAGATAGTTTACCATCTCGGTCAGTTCCGCAATCTTAGCCTTTAGTTCTTTGTTTTCACGCAAGGCTTCTTCTAAAGTGATCTTCTCAGCCATTACCAATCACCTCCTTTATTATCTGATGACCATTAGGTTATCAGATAATGGAGGCAAATAAAAGAGGAACTTGTTAATACCCTGGTCCCTTAATAGCCGGCCTGATTCGTTTCTGAGGCAGTGGCGAGATGCCTTCTAACAATGCCTTAATCTGACTCTTGGTTAATGCCACTGCGTCTTCTCGATGTCGCGGCCATCGCAGTCCACCATTTTCAAAGCGTTTATAAAGCAGGATGAATCCTTCGCCGTCCCAGTACAAGCCTTTGAAGCGGTCATTACGATTGCCACAAAATAGGAATAACGAATCATTATCTAATTCCAAGCCATAATTCTCTGCGATCACCATGGCCAAACCATCAATCCCCTTCCGCAGATCGGTCTTGCCACAAACTATGTAGACGTGCTGAGGGGCACTCCAGTTAACCAGCATAAGCGGCTACTGCTTTAATGATCTCACTAACCAGAGCGGGATCTGCTTCTTGGTAGACATTAATTTTTACTTGGTGCAGTGAAACGGTCGCAGTCAAGCGTGAGCGCTTAGTAACCGGCTTCTTTGTTCGTGGTATATCAACTTCGACAAAATCTTGCTTCATAAAAAGTCCTCCTCCTTGAATATGTCTTCAAGTATAGGAGAACTTGGGATTTAATCATATGCGGTTGGTTATAGTGTGCTTACCAAAATTAAATGGTACCATCATTAATAAAACTAGGAGCGCTGCTCGCATCTTATTGATTGACAGGATTTAAAGAATACGAGGAGAGGATATTATGACCGCAAAGAAAAAAGGTTCAGCTATTCAGTCGGATCAAGCACTTGAAAAAGTAGAGTATGTTCATTTCAATGAAAAGACTCAGGAAGCAATCATTCGGGCACACGCAGAAGAAGAAGGACTGCTCCCCAATACTGCTAAAACTTTTGATAATGTTGACGATGCAATGAAGGCACTTTTCGGTGAATAGTAATGGCGCAACCCTGATCTCAATTTATTGACTACAAATTGTTCAATCACTGCGTATCCCATGTCTGGCATAATTCATTTCGGCTGTTTTCGACTACAAATCGTTCAAAAAAGCACGCTCATCAAAACATCCCCACACTTTTGAGCGTCTGATTTTCCGTTAGCATCAGGGATAATGCTGCAGTACCGCACCTGGAACAGCCAAAATGCCAGCAATTAGAGAGACAGCCATTTCTGTTATAATTGCTGTGTTATAACAGATTGAAACGATCAGACACTGGATTCATCATGTAAATGGGAGGATTGCATTGAAAGTCTATGTTCAATTAAATAAGGATAAAATACCTTATAGCGTTAATGGTTATGTGGCAATGACCGGTTTTGAGCAGATGGGATTTGAGGTTGTCTTATTTGAAGATTTGGATAACGTAATTCCGGAAATGAACCGTGAAGATATTGTGGTTGGCGGAATTGGAACCGTTCGTAAGCGACTTGATCAATTAGGGATTGGCTTTGAGGAAATTAATTACCCCGCATCAATTCGCAAATACTTAGGACGGAAAATCTGGAAATCCAAAATCGACACTATTAACAGTCATCCAGAACAGTGGCCAGTATTTGTTAAATCCATTGAGGGAAAAAGGATTACGGGGAAAGTCATCAATTCGCCAAAAGATTTAATCGGGCTGGGTTCAAGTTATGAAAATCCAGATATTATCTGCAGTGAAGTTGTTGACTTTATGGCAGAATGGCGAGCCTATATCCGTTATGGTCAGGTTGAAGGAATTCGGCCTTATTATGGTGATTGGCATTATCACTATGATCCTCAAGTAATTGAGAATTGCCTTAATGATTATGAAAATAAACCAGCTGGCTTTTCATTGGATTTTGGCGTAACTAAAAAAGGCGAAACATTACTGGTCGAAGTAAACGAAGGCTATTCGCTGGCAGCTTATGGACTTTATGATATTCGTTACGCAAAGCTGCTGGCGGCACGCTGGGCAGAGCTAACGGGGACTGTTGATGAATGCGCATTTGATCTTTGAAACGCGGATTTGCTTTCAGAATCGCAGCCTTAAGAACCTGATTATTATGAAATTTAGTGATTTAGCAGGCTCGCGGCTAATAAAGTAACTGATATCAAAAATGGGGCACCCAAGCAGCAGGATGCCTCATTTTTAATACCTTTGCAAACTCAGATTATTATGATGCCTATTTAAAGAAACATTGAGTTAAGTTAAAGCGGCCATTAAATCGATTACTTTACTGATGGTGAGGATGTTCGCGGATAGTGCTCTGAGATATGATATTAATCCAATTGTTTTTTTGATAGAATTGGACAATATGTTAAATTTAAGGAGTGATTTATTAAATGAAAAAAGGGATTGATGCACCGATTGTACCAATTTTATTTTCAGTGATTGGCGTAATTGGAATCTTAATAGCCTGGCAATCGCAAAATACATATAATTTTATTTTCCCGGCAATCATGTTTATTTTGGCAATTTTATTTATTCACACTAGCCTTGATGGCAAGTACAAGATTATTCATGACGTGGTGAAATCATTAGATATTCCAAATGACAGCCAAATTCTTGATTTAGGAACTGGGCACGGTGCGGTACTGTTAGCGGTGGCAAAAAAATTAAAACAACCTGGTAAAGCTATCGGGATTGATATTTGGCAGTCTGCGGATCAATCTGGCAACTCGCAGACAACTACTCAGCAAAATATTGATAGGGCCCAAGTGAGTGCGGTTGCTAAAGTTCAGACTGCTGATATGACCAAACTGCCATTTAATGATCATGCATTTGACTTTGTTTTTGCAAGCTTTGCCATTCATAACGTTAAGCCAAGAAAACAGCGTGAATTAGCAATTAACGAAGCATTGCGAGTCTTAAAAACTGATGGACGGCTGGTAATCATTGATATGGAACATACGCGGGAGTTCAAGCGTATCATAACTCAAAGCGGCTGGCAGGTAACGGTTCATCATGCAGGGATCAATGGACTATGGGGTGGAATGCCAACAAGTATTTTAATTGCCCAAAAATAGCAGCATGGACACTATAATGGTGATGTTTCCTTCAACTAAGATGATGAGCGGATCAGTATCATGAGCTGGAATAAAATTGCACGGTTCAGCCTGGTCAGTAGAAGAAGGTTTGCTGGCCTTTTTGACCGATGCTGGATTAGCTGGTCGCCTGACAATGGATCATCAAGGACGTTGGCCAAGCGCTGACAAAGAGATGCTTCCTGCCAAGATTTGTGAATGTGTCTGGTGGCTGGCGGTTCTTGCGCAAAGAATGGATTTGAGCTTCGAGGATTGTGTAAAGGATTTTCTTGCTGAACGCTGGATTCTTTAAAGTAACAGTTTGGATGCGATAAAATCATAAAGCTTTTTTAAGCAGCATGGTCAGTTCTCTGAGCATTGCTGCCTTTGTGAAGAAAAAACGTCTTTGAGCTGCCGGGGGCTTTGAAATTACCTACTATTATTTGATTTTTACGCTCAAGTAGGTAAATGGGGAGAAATGTATACTCGACTTTTCTAACTTTACCTACTAAAAGAAAAATTTTCTCGAATAGTAGGTAATGTTGCATATTTAGAAGCTGATTGGGTTAGACCGACTTTGTGAATTACCTACGATTACGTGTTTTTTATCAAATAGTAGGTAATGTTAGGGTCCCCTAACTCGATATACATTAGTTTTTACCTACTTATACATTGATTTCTGCGAAAAGTAGGTAATGATTTTTTCGTCATGTGTTTTATGCAAAATTTTCTGCATAACAACCACTATTTAAGCTGTTAATGATGGACCTAAGCTGATTTAAAGGGTGTGTCAATAATTTTGTGTAAAAAGGGATCTTCCTGTGCGTATGATGAAGTCCGATTTTTAAAACATTGCGTCAAATGTGTCCTTACAGCCGGTAAATCTGGTGTAGATTCAGCGTATTCTGGACATATTTTGATCATTATAGGTTGCTGATAAACGGTTGGCTGCATCAAAAAAGTTATCGGCACGTTTGCCACAGACAATAAAAACGGCTGCGGCATACTAAAAATTAAGCGTGACGGATGGCTGATTCATGTTTTTCGATAAGCTGACTGATCGTGTAACCATCAGCAGCATGAATCATTTTCAGGCTTATTTCATGGACGATGGCGACCGCTTTTATGACTTTGCGGAAGGCAATCTGATCCGCATGCGGGCACTGAACAAGAAAGTCAATTGCGACTATTTAATGGGGATGACGATTGATGGCAAAAAGATCTACATCTATCCTGCCGAAAAATTTGCGGAATTGCTGAAAGCCAGATACAGCTGATTTTGCCATTGAATGGGTAACGAGTACGGGGGATGCGGTCTGGATCAGAAAAGCACGTTGGGTTCATGATGGCCGTTTTTACACGTCATCGGGAGTTTCAGCGGGAATTGACATGGCACTGGGATTCGTTGCCGATCATTACGGCTTGGACGCTGCTAAAGTCAATGCACAAAAAGCCGAATATATTTGGAATGAAGATTCAGAAGTTGATCCGTTTGCTTAAAATTTTAAAATGAAATCTTTTTTCGTTATACTATAAACAATAACAGTCACCGGAGGATAGTGTGCCGCAGCACAGGGGATCGCAGTTATCTGCAGGCCGCCTATCAGATAAGGTGTCGGGTGAGCCCGGTTAGATGTTTTGGCATCGCCGGGCTTTTTTAGTACCGGCATTGATTTAAGGAGGTTTTTAATTATGGTAGAACTGATTTTGCTGCAGCCAGATGACCGTGAACGATTTATCAAAGAAAATCAATGGGCATTTAAATATGGCGCGTTAGAAGAATTTGGCAAGCGCAACGACCAATTTGAAGAGGGCGATGAGATAATCGCGCGCCAAACGATTGAGAACTGTATTGATCAAGGCACGGCCTATCGTATTTGGCAAAATGGTCAAAAAGCAGGCGGGGCCGTTGTAAATATTAAAGGCGATCATGGCAGTCTAGAGCTGCTGTTTGTCAATCCAACCATGCATAGTCAAGGGATTGGCGAAGCTGCCTGGCGAGCAATTGAGCAGATGTATCCAAAAGTCAAAGTCTGGGAAACGATTACGCCTTATTTTGAAACGCGCAACATTCATTTTTACGTTAATAAGTGCGGCTTTAAGATCGTTGAATTTTATAATCCGCACCATCCTGATCCCAGCTGGTCGACTACTGATGATCAAGTCGGCTGGCTGGATTTTCGCTTTGAAAAAAGAATGGAATAAGCGTTATCATTAATTAATTCCTAAACAAGACTATTTTTAAATTGACAAGCAGTTCTATAATGAAACAATCTAAAAAGGTCTGTAAAAACAATAAAACGCCATGCTTTAAATTGCATGACGCTTAGTATTTAATAAGTATAGTGGTTTCACTTGATCTTATCCAGCTACCATGAAGATACGGACTTCTGGATCAGACGTCCAGGTTGGCTGCAATCCCACGAAGACATGCTTTGTGAACATATCGCTTTTGAGGTAGTCTTGGGCGTGTTCAACTGAGTCAAAGCCGTGCAGTACTTGGACATCTTCATTGCGGATAAGCAATTGTTTGGTTTCAGCACCTGGAATAGTGTTGAGAAATGGTTTCCGGTAATCATTATATACTTTGGCTGCCGCCTCACGATTCTTTTCAGGGATTTCCATTGTTATTTCCAGATAAGCTTTTACTGCCATTATTAAGGCTTCCTTTCATATCAGATTTCATTATTAAGATTAAGGCAGCCTTAGGAAAATTAATACATTTTCAAAAATGATTGAGGTACTAAAGAAGTATTGAGGAGTGATTTTAAGTTGTATCAGCGCAAGTTACCTAAAGAATATTTTTGCACGGTCGATTATGCCTTGGATGTCTTTGGTGGTAAATGGAAACCGCGTCTGCTCTGTATTTTAGGGCACAGTGGCTCCGTTCGTTATGGTGAATTAAAAAAGTCAATGGAAAACATTTCTGATGCTGCTCTGGCTGACTCGCTAAAAGAATTGCAAAATGCAGGATTGATTGAGCGTCATCAATATAATGAAATGCCGATTAGAGTAGAGTACTCGTTATCTTCAAAAGGCAAGACGCTTATTCCAGTTTTGAACACTATTTCAAAGTGGGCCGTTGAGCATAGCAATAAGGATATGTATCTGGGCAAACACTTTGAGCAGGTCCACAAATCCAGTTTTAATGACAGCAGAAGGTCTTAGAAACAATGGCACTTATTTTGAAAATTAAAGGATGATGAAATGGCTTCTTTACTATTAGGGGTAATTTATTTGATCTTTGTCAGTCTGGGACTGCCTGATTCGCTGTTGGGATCGGGGTGGCCACAGATGCAGACTGCATTTAACGTTCCTTCATCATATGCCGGCTACGTCTCAATGACGATTGCTTTTATGACCATCGTTTCGGCATTGTTGAGTCCTAAACTGATTCAGAGATTTCATACTAAATGGATCGTTATTTGCTCAATTTTATTAACGATTGTGGGTCTGTTTGGCTTTTCGCTTTGTACTGAGTATTGGATGCTGCTGATTTTTGCGGTTCCCTATGGCTTAGGGGCTGGCGCGATTGATGCCGCGATGAACCATTATGTCGCTAGCTATTACTCAGGCGCCGTGATGAATTTTTTGCACTGCTTTTATGGACTGGGGGCCGTGATCAGTCCATATATCATGGCATTGGCTCTAAAGACGGCGCGTTGGAATGAGGGCTATCGCTGGACGGCTTTTTTGCAGACGGGGATTCTGTTGGTCGTATTGTGTTCATTGCCACTCTGGCATCAAAACGAGCAGCCCGATGAAAAGCAAGCCAAGGCGGCCAGTGCGGGAATCAAAGAAGCAATCAGACAGCGGGGCGTGGTTACGACGCTGCTGGCTTTCTTTGCCTACTGTGCCGGAGAAGCCACTTGTTTTCTATGGACGCCAAGCTACTTTGCCGGGACGAGAAGCGGTTTGAGCGAGGAGACGATTGCCTCATTTGGCTCGCTGATCTTTGGGGGACTAATGCTGGGGCGCTTGTTGGCGGGAATGGCAGCCAACCGCTTTGGTGATCGCTTGATGATCAGAATCGGCGCGGCAGTTGAGCTGGTTGGCATTGTGCTGGTTATGCTGCCGACTGCTGGCTATCAGACGGCGGCAGTCGGCTTTGTCGTTATCGGTACGGGGATGGGACCAATCTATCCATCAATTCAGCACATGGCACCTGCTAACTTTGGCCAGCGCTACAGTGCCGCCGTAATTGGTCTGCAGATGGCGGCAGCCTATACTGGCACTACTTTTATGCCGACGATTTTTGGCCTTTTGCAGCAGCAATTTGGTATTTGGATCATGCCATACTATCTGCTGGTGTTTGCGATGCTTAATATCGGCCTTTTGGAGCTGACGTATCAAAAGCTTCGCCATCAAATTCGATGAGCATCATAAGTTCGATGAATCAATCTGTTTAATGCAGTTACGAAATTGGACTGGTTGGAGTAGAATGTGGATCAATCGCCAGGTGATGAACTGTTGATAAGATCAGCCGTTTCTGCTTCGGCGTCAACTTAACCAGCTATGGGGTGATCTAGATGAAAATATTGCATATTGGCAAGCAGGGCAATCTACAGCGGTTCGCGGCTGCTGACAGCTTTTTGAATTCGTTGGACCTGGTTGATCTAAAACCAGATCTGCCAGTTGAAGAATATCTTAGTCAAGCTGGGGACGCGGACTTTATCATTGTTGATGCTATCACGGCGATTCCAGGCGAATTGATTCGGCAAATGCCTAATCTGTTGGCAATCCATTCTGAAGGCGTTGCTTTTAATGCAATTGATCTAAAAGCTGCAGATGAATGCGGGGTCTACGTCTGCAATGCGCAAGGGATGAATGCAATGGCAGTAGCTGAACAGACGATTTTATTGATGGTTGGGATGCTGCGCAATGTTGTCGTAAATGATGCGGTAGTAAGAGCTGGTCATCAGATTGAAGCCAAAGGAGACTATATTCAAAATGCCAACCTGCTTGAACTGGCTGACTGCAGCGTGGGACTGATTGGCTTTGGTGACATTGCACGTCAGACTGCCCGCTTGTTAAAAGCCTACCAGGTTAAGAATATTTACTACTGCAAGCGTCATCGACTGGATCCAGAACAAGAGCAGCAATATGGCGTGCAGTATCGTGAATTGGATGACTTACTGGCGCAGAGTCGGATCGTGAGTCTGCATCTGCCAGTAACCAAAGCAACGCGGCACATGGCAGATCAGACCTTTTTTGCCCAAATGCAGCCAGGCAGCTATCTGGTCAATACGGCTCGTGGCGAACTGATTGATGATGCGGCACTGATTGAAGCACTCAAGTCTGGGCGTTTAGCGATGGCTGGTCTCGATACGCTGGATCATGAGCCGGTCTTAAAAGATCATCCGTTGTTGAATCAGCCGCAATCAATTGCCAGTCGCCTGCTGTTTAGTCCGCATATTGGCGGCATTACCGCAGCCAGTTTTTATCGCGGCTATGCCATGATTGATGAGGATCTGCGGTTGGTTGCTCAAGGTCAAAAGCCTAAGCGCGTCGTCAACCATCCCCAGAACCACTAATCAGATTAAGCCGCCATGACTAAGCGAGACTATAGCCTTCAACTCAAAACGCCACCCTGACTTTGAGCCAGCGTGGCGTTTTTTTAGAGCTTGCCTATCTGGAGGCACCTTATCAACCGCACGCAATCGTAGGGGCGATCGATCATAATCCAGCTCAAGGAACGGTTTTGATCGATGCAAAGAAATAATAAGCCCGATTAAAAATCGACCAGGCTGATGGCAAACTATCAGCGTTGGATAATCAAAAACCGGTAGCTATCGGCCAGCTTGTGCTGATGATTACCGGTTTTTTACGTTTTTAACAAAGATAGCGTTTACAACGATGGCAAATGGTTGGCAGCCAATTAAAAGACTTGGTTTACAAAAGCTTTACCCGTTAATTACAAAAACGTGAGGTCAGTCGTTACGTTGCTTGAATAAGATAAATCCCGTTGAAATGCAACGAAACTTTCAAGCACATGAGGTGAAATGAATGTCCATTGAACTGAAGAATCTTTCAAAGTCATATGATGGCAATACCTTGACGCTTAAAGACGTCTCGGTACGGATCGAAACGGGCGAATTCTTTGCCATTGTCGGTCCTTCTGGCTGTGGGAAGAGTACGCTTTTACGCATGATTGCCGGCTTGATCCCTGCCACTGATGGCAATGTCTTGATTGATGAACAAGACGTTACCAACCTGCCGCCCCAAGAACGCAACTTAACGATGGTGTTTCAAAACTATGCACTGTTCCCGTTCTTGACGGTCAAAGACAACGTTGCTTTTGGTCTGAAGGCGCGCAAGGTTGACCAGACTGAAATCGATCAGCGGGTTGCCAAGGCTTTAGAGATGGTTGACTTAGCCGAATTAGGCGATCGCAAGCCCAAGGAACTGTCTGGCGGTCAGCGGCAGCGGGTAGCCTTGGCAAGAGCAATTGCCAGTGATGCCAAGATCTGTCTGATGGATGAGCCGCTTTCCAACCTTGACGCCCAGCTGCGGACTAAAATGCGGGCTGAGATTCGCGAGCTGCAGCAGCATCTGGGCTTGACGGTCATTTATGTTACTCATGATCAAGTCGAGGCAATGACGATGGCGGATCGAATCATGGTGCTGCATGATCATGAGGTTCAGCAGATTGGCACGCCGCTGCAGATTTATCAAGACCCTCGCAACGCCTTTGTTGGTCAGTTCTTTGGCACGCCGCGGATGAACCTTTTGGAAACGACGCCCAACGAAGGTCAGCTGCAGACGGCCGCTCCGCTTTACTTTACCAAGCCAGCTGAGGTTGAGCCGCACAACTGCCTGATTGGGATTCGTCCCGCCAACTTGACGATTCTGACGGATGTATCAGATGCCAATGCCCGGATTGAAAACGTGGAATATCTGGGGACGCAGCTGATCATCGAAGCAGCGATGGATGATGGACAAGAGGTTCGCATCGTGCAGGATACTGAACAAGCGGATCTGTATGGAGTCAACCAGCGGATCAAGGTCGTACCAAACGGCAAGTTCTTTATTTTTGATCAAAAGGGTCAACGCATCGGTCAAGGCGAGGAGGAAATTGAAGATGGAACGATCACCGAAGCAAAATACGCTCTCAGCTAATGGCGCCAAGTCATATGCCAAGTCGTCATTTCGGACCAATCAAAAAGACGGCTGGTATGCAGTGCTGTTTTTGGGGCCTTCCTTGCTGCTGCTAACGGTTTTTGTCTTTTATCCCATGCTTAAGACGCTGTATCTGTCATTATTTATTACCGATAGTCTGGGACAGCCAAAAATCTTTGTGGGCTTAAAGAACTATGTATCGCTATTTACTTCCAGCGCCTATCTGGCCAGTGTGCGCGCCACGCTGATCTATGTGCTGTTTGTCTGTGCCTTGACAATCGTTTTGGGGCTGCTTTTGGCACAGACCGCGACGGCTAAACTGCGCGGCATTGGTTTCTTTAGAACGGCTTTTTCAGCAACGATGGGGGTTTCTGTTTCAGTTGCGGCCATCTTTTGGCTGTTTATCTTCAATCCATCAGTCGGCCTAATGAACAATATTGCCAAGGTTCTTCATTTACCGGTCATTAACTGGCTGGCTGATCCGACCTGGGCGATGGTTGCCGTGATCATTACCACAGTTTGGATGAATCTGGGCTTTACGTTTTTGGTACTGTTTGGGGCTTTGCAGAGCGTACCGCCAACCTTGTATGAAGCTGCTCAGATTGCCGGCGTCTCCAAGCGTTACCAATTCTTCCACATTACGCTGCCGATGATTTCGCCAACCTTGTTCTTCGTCTGCATCGTGACCTTGATTGAGGCATTCAAGAGCTTTGGCCTGATTGATCTGATGACGACTGGGGGACCAAACAACGCCACGAATCTGATGGTCTACCGCATTTATCAAGATGCCTTCTTAAACGGCAATTATTCATTAGCCAGCGCGGAATCGATTATTCTGGCGGTTATTATTGCAATCTTCACCCTGATTCAATTTAAGTTCTTGGAAAAGAGGGTCAACTACTGATGGATACCGTTCAAACATCCAATAAAAGCAAATGGGGACAATACCTGCTGCTGATCATTCTGGCAATTATCATTTTGGTGCCATTTGTCATCGGCTTTTGGACCAGTCTTTTGCCAACCGCGGAAATCTCGCAAGGCAAGCTGTTCAGTACCAACATCTCGCTGCGCAATTATGTTTCAGCGATTACCACGACGCCAATTCTGCGCTATCTTTGGAACAGTTTGGTGATCGCGACTTTAACGACGCTGTTTCAACTGATTTTCTGTTCAATGAGTGCCTATGCGTTTACTTTTCTGCATTTTAAAGGACGCGATGCCTTATTCTATGTTTTCCTGGCAACCATGATGCTGCCGTTTGAAGCTGAAGTGATTCCCAACTTTGCCACGTTTAAGAGTCTGAACCTTTTGAACAGCTATTCGGTAATGATCATTCCGTTTATGACCTCAGCATTTGGGACCTTCATGCTGCGTCAGGCCTTTAAGCAGATTCCAGGTGAACTGAAGGAGGCTTGTGATATTGAAGGACTCTCGCATTTTCAGTTCTATGGCAAGTGTGTGCTGCCTTATGCCAAAATCAGCCTGCTGACCTTGGCTTCATATAGTTTCCTCTCAACTTGGAATCAATATCTCTGGCCAATGCTGACGACGTTTTCCGACAGCTTCCGCCCCGTTCAAGATGGTCTGCGGCAGCTGCAGTCGACCGAAACGTTCAACGATTGGGGAATGATTCAAGCCAGTGCCGCGATCGTGGTGATTCCAACCTTGATCGTACTGTTTATTGGACAAAAAGCCTTTAAGTCGGGAGCAAACGAGGGGGCCATCAAGTAATGAAGCAGCAAGCAGTCAAATTTTTCAGTCGCCTGTTGTTGGCATTCAGCTGCTTATTCCTGTTTGCCACGACTTTTGCCAGACCCGTTCATGCCGCGGAACGCACCAAAATCGTTTTTTGGCATGAGATGACGGGACCGGCCAAAGAGCAGCTGGTTAAGTTTTGTAATGAATTCAACAAGTCACAAGACAAATATACCGTGGTACCTGAATTTGAAGGGGACTACAATCAAGTCGTGCAAAAAGTCTTAAACACGCATGGGACCGATACTTCGCCGGCACTGTTCCAGTCAATGGATATTTCCACGGCACAGATGCACTACAGCAACTACACGACGCCGGTACAAAAGTTTATTGATGAGGATCACTATGATATGAGCAAGATCTCACCAATGGCACGCGCGTTTTACTCCAAAGACGGTAAGCAGATCTCAATGCCGTTCAACTCATCGCAGCCAGTGCTTTACTACAATGCCACGCTGCTTAAAAAGCTGGGGGTTGCCGCGCCGCCAAAGGATCCATCTTATTCTGACCTGACTAAGACGGCCGAGGCGATCTATCAAAAGTCGCATCACAAGGTTCACGGGATGAGCGTTGAGATCTACGGCTGGTTCTTTGAGCAGTTCCTGGCCAACGCCAACGTCTGCATCGCCAACAACAATGACGGTCACAGCGGCGTGCCGACTAAGGTTTCGTTTAACAATCCCGCCGCGGTCAAGACGATGCAGTGGCTGCAGAAAAACATCAAGAGTGGTGCCTTTATGAACTACGGGGCCGGTTCCAATGCCGAGACCAATGAGCAGGCCGCCTTCTTGTCAGGCAAGCTGGGGATGTTCTTGCAGTCATCAGGATCGATTACGCAATTGACGACCGGGACCAAGGACAAGATCGGTGTCTGCTACTACCCACACATGGATGGTCAAAAGGCGAATGGGGTTGCCATTGGCGGGGCTTCGCTGTGGATCTCAAATGACAAGTCAGCAACTGTTCAACGTGGCGCCTGGGAATTTATCAAGTATCTGATGACCGCTAAATCACAGGCACGCTGGCAGGCCGCAACTGGCTATCTGGCATTGAACAGTGATTCGCAAAAAGAACCGGTCTTAAAGAAACTCTACAAGAAGAATCCAGCGGCCAAGGTTGCCAGCGAACAGCTGCAGCGTACTAAGCCCAACAAGGCCAACTCAGGGATCTTCATGCAGAATCTGGTTCAGGCGCGTCTGCTTGAACAAACGGCAATGGAGCAGATTTACGGCGGCACGGACGTCAAAACTGCTTTAACCAATGCCCAAAAATCAATGAACAGTTATATTCAACAGTCCAATCAAGCAAATGGATTTAGCAAATAGCTGAAAAGCTTTGACTCTCATGTGAGGGCCAAAGCTTTTTTATTGAGCTGAGCAAGAACAATTGGCTCCGCAGTCAACTGATGGTCTGATGACTTGGAACGTGGTTGGCAATCGTGGGAATAGAAGTAATTATGGTAATCGTGGGAGCTTTAGTAATTGCTGCAATTGTAGGAACTGCAGGAATTGTGGGAATTGTGGGAATTGTGGGAATTGTGGGAATTGTGGGAATTGTGGGAATTGTGGGAATTGCGCAAACGGTTGCTCATTAAAGGGAGAAGTGAGCTTTATTGTAGTCTTGGTGTCCATTGTCGAGGTCTGAATATGGTATTAACGATGGAGAAATGGATCATGGAGGTATTGATTAAGGAGGTGTTGAAAATTTGTGCAAATGGTCGCTCACTGAAATGGGGCTTGAAAGGGATTGGCAGGTTCGCAGGCAGTTGCTTTCCTTGGGCTCGACCAGCAAAGGTTTGGCTGAAACATATTCGATGCAATCAGTGCAAAGCCGTTGATTGATTAAAGCAATGCAGTGAACTTGCAACAAAAAATTAGATGGAGCAATCATACGTAAAATGATGGCTGGTGATGCAGTATCGCAATTTAAGGAAGCGGATCTGCACAATTTGGTTCAGCTAGCGAATCAAAAAAGCAGCGATGATTATTAATCAGGCTGCTTTAGCGTTTTTATAGAAAATATTCAAAAAATAGTGTATAAACTCAGATGGTGGCAAGACCATTACCTACTTTTTTCAAAAAAGCGATGTATAGTAGGTAAAATCGAATGTATATTGATTTTTCGGCGTTTTCATTACCTACTATTTTCTATTTTCATTAATAAAGTAGGTAAAATTGGCTAGTGGTCTAGATTGATTAACGGAAAAATATACAAAATTACCTACTATTTCGAAAAAAATTATTAATAGTAGGTAAACTTTCGAAGATTAATTATGCACTTACCTACTATTCGAATGAAAATGACTGATAGTAGGTAAATCATTTTTGAAAGCGAGAAGATTATTGATGCTGCCGATGAACCAGGTGCCAGTTAATGTAAATTCCTCTTGCAAGTAAAGGAATTGTACTAGTTTCGATGGTAAATGAATCAACCTTTTTGATGCCGTACCAAAATTATTGCGCAACTAGAGAGTACTGGTCAGTCAATTATGTCATCGGCTTTGGTTAATGAATAGGGCTTGATTAATGGAATGAGAGCCTTGACATTTAGCGGCTGCGTGGATGATTCCATTGAAATAATAAGGCGATCTGCAAAACCGCTTTTAACGTAGTCGTTATAGCGAATGATCATTTTTTGGGAATAGTCTGGATTATCGATCATTCCAAAGTGCTCTAAGTACACTAGACGATTTTTACGAATATCATAAATGGTGAAGTCCGGGTAAATCGTCCCCAGTTCGTTTAAAGTGCAGGCCATTTCGTAGCGATAAGGAACGTTGTAATAGTAAAGCAGATCAGCGATGATTTTTTCTGATTTTGAGCGAACCGTCTCGCCATTAATGGTTTTAAAGGTTTTGATGCCTGGTACGAGCGGCTTTTGGTTAAATGTTTTGCGTTTCCATAAATCCAGTCGATGCGCAGTTGGCTCCTTGAATGGGATGAGCTTTTTTTGACATTCAGTTGGGAAAGCGTTCCAGATTTCATCAAAGGTATCATGGGGGTCTCTTTTCAAAAAGGCAGCGATGGCATTTTGGCGCTGGGTCAATAGTTTTAAGCATTTCTCATCATATTTCTTCTGCAGCAGTTGGGTGATTTCTTGGTGCTGCTTGGTTTTGCTTAGATATCGGCGACAAGTGCTACCGATAGAGCAGTAAAACTGAAGCGAGCTCTTGTTTGACTCGATGATCAGGTTACCTTGAAGCGAATCTGCAATCTGAGCCTGCAGTTTTTGGATGTTGTTTTGATTTTGACTGAACGCGTTAGTCATCAGTTGATGCAGTTTTTCCATTTGAATTCCTCCTCGGCAGTGTAATAAGAATTGCCCCGATGGCGTACATGAACATGCGGATAATAAACGAGACATAATTATGTGACAGAACAAATTACGCCTCTACTAAAGCTGTATGCCAAAACAAGCGGATTTCAATTTATTTTTGCTGACGAAATAGCAAAATGCGGTTGTCTACTGTAATAGGGCGGTTAAAGGATCTTGAAAAATCTTTCCAATTGATAGTCAGTAAACGCTCTAAGCAACGTTAATCACTTAGATCAGCAATCTTTTCAAAGTTTTTTGGCAGCTGGTCTTTATGGTCAGCCCTCGATGTTAAGATAAGCTTAAGAAGTAAAAAAGGAGCTGATCAATTATGCCATGGCTTAAGTTGAATGCTGGCTGCATCGTACTTGATGTAAATGTGGAAGACCGTGATGCCACTGCACGAATTCATCTCAAAATCAGGGGGAATGGCATTAATATCGATCAAAACAATCTGGCAGTGCCAAAAGAAGAAGTAGTTTTTTTGGCAAAAAGTCTGAAAAAATGCCTTACCCAGGATAATTATCATTGGCAGCATGGTGATTCAGTCAGTGGTCGTTATGGAATTTTTCTGGAAAGTGAAGAGGGCGACAAGTACAGTGAGTTCATTTATTATTTGGAAGCCCACTCAGCCAGCCGCATTGTGATTGACTTTAACGAGGAAAATATGCGCTGCTTGCTGGAATATCTCGAAATGGTATTAGGCAAGATTGACCTTGACGATGATTTTGCCCAACAGATGTACGCCAGCGGCACTCTGTATTAATGTTTTTATGTTATCCAAGCCACCGAGTTTTTCGTATATAGTGTGCTCAATGTTGGTATTTTCATTGTTATTTACAATACTGCTACAGCCAAGTTCGTATATAGTGTGCTCTGATCGTTGACTAGGCAAAGCAGAGCTGGTATTGATCAGCACTGCGATTGGGATTTGCCAAGTTAAAAATTGAATTACGATGCCAAATCAAAAACCCCGGCCAGCGTCAAGCTGAACGGGGTTTATCAGTTAATTCGAATGGTGTCTGAAAAGTCAATCAATTTAAATGACGCCGGTCGGGAAAAACTCGCCAGTTAATCTTGTTAGTCTTCGTCGCTGGCCTTGTCGACGGCATCAATCACGCCATAACGGAAGCCGTGCTTTTCCAGGGCAGCCAGTCCCCGAATCGTCGTACCGGCAGGAGAGGCGACCTGATCACGCAGAGCTGCTGGTGATTGCCGCGTTTCATAAGCGAGGGCGCCTGAACCCTTAACCATGCTGGCGATCAAACGGTAGGCAGTCTGGCGATTCAATCCGTGCTTTACGGCCGCATCGCTCATGGCATCCATAAAGACATCCACGAATGCCGGACCACAGCCGCCAATCACGCCCACGATGTCCAACTGTTCTTCAGGCACCAGAACCACGTCGCCAAGGTCATTCAGCAGTTGAACGATGGTATCTTTGATGGTCTTGTCAAACGTTGGATTCAATGACAGGCCAATCGTACCGGCATTTACCGAAACTGGCGTATTTGGAATCATTGTTGCGACTGGATTGTTGACCAGTGCTTTTTGCAGATCGATGCGCTTAACGCCAGCGGCTGCAGAGATGACGATCGTATGTGGATCCAGGGCCTGCAGCTGTTCAGCCACGGTTACGGTCACAGGAGCCGGAGTCGTTAAGATAACGACATCGGGCTGCAGCTCAACCAAGCTTTGCGGATCAAAAACCAGCTTAAACTTATACTCATGGGCCAGCTTTTCAACGCGTGGATTTTTGGGGTTCAAGGCAATCAAGTCGTACTTGGTCAGGTTGTTCAATCCCTGCATAATGGCGCCGCCCATGCTGCCAACGCCGACAATAGCAACTTTCATAATCAATACTTCCTTTCGTTTAATGCTGTTTTAATTATAACAAAACCTATTGAATCAGATTGACGTAAGAGCCGTTGATAAAGCCGAGATCTTTTGCTTGATACCAAACGACGCCATTATTGTCATTGAGCTTGCCGATAATGTCTAAGCGTTCGCCATCAATCACCTTGCCAACGCTTTGCCCATACGGCTGATCGTAGACGTCCAGTTTCTTTCCCTGTACATAGTCAACGACGGCTTTGAGATGATTCAGCGGCAAGATTGCCAGCTGAGTGCCAGGTTTTGGTGCCAAGGAGTCATCGTTAGGCAGCTCCTTGAAGTCCTTCATGGTATTGCTGTCGTATTTCAGCCAGCGATCCGCGTTCACCTCGTACCAGAACTCGCCTTTTTGGGTGGCAATGCGCTGGAACGTCTTGACGAAAATTCCGCCAGGCAGCGGCGTATCGACTGGCATGCCATCAACGTCGTCAAACAGCTGCGTTGGCGTCGATAATTTTAGATACATAGCCACGTTTTGAACCTCGCCCCATGAATTGCGGCGATAGTACAGGTGAACGCTGTGTGGCTGCATATCAAAGCTGCCGTTCAATTGACCATCGGCTTTAATGAATCGGTAGTTGGGAAACTTTAACTCGACAATATGAAAAGGCGTACCAACAAAGCCCCGCAGCAGCTGCGGAACGCGCAGATTGGCACCAGTATCGATATCGGTATAGTAGACCCAGATTGGGTTTCCGGTTTTAAATGAATCAGCCATAAAAATCGCTCCATAACTCTAAACGCTTGTTAATCACATTATAACGCTTTCGAACGCTAAAAGGTCTTGAATTATCGAGCAAAATTACCAATTCGCGTCTAAAATTCAAACCATGTTATAATTGACTGGATATTTTGGCATAGTGCGAGAAAGGGGATATCAATGACAAATGCTTCGGTGAGAACAAAACGCTTAACGGCTCAGACGCTGCTGCTGGCGATTTTGATACTGCAGGATTTTATTCCAGCGTTAGGAAACATTCCAATTGGTCCATTGTCGCTGACGACGCTGCAGATTACGGTAATGATTGGCGCGGTAGTCATGGGACCAAACACGGGGATGCTTTTGGGCGGAACATGGGGCGTGATTACCTGGCTTAGGGCCTTCTTTTATCCCAGCAGTCCACTGGCGCCGCTGATCTTTACCAATCCGCTGATTGCAATCGTGCCACGGCTGCTGGTCGGTTTGGTGGCTGGCTATCTGTTCTTGTGGCTGCGCAAGGTGATGAAACAGCGATGGGCATTGACAATCGTGGGGGCGGCCGGTGCCATGACCAATACGCTGCTGGTTTTGGGCGGCATCTATCTGTTCGCGCATACGCCAGCAGTTGCTAAGGGCTACCATACCGATGTTGCTCATTTGGGGACGGTCTTGGGGACGGTTTTGGCAACGAATGGCCTGGCAGAAATGGTTATGTCAATGATTCTGGTACCGGCAATCGCCATTCCGCTGCTGCGCTATACGCATTTTAATGATCAAAAATAGACAAAAAGGCGCGACTGCCAGGCTCATAAGCTTGACAGTGCGCCTTTTATATTCAGACTAATTGAGTTACTCAGCGTCGGAATCGTCTTTGGCTGTATCGGTTACGCTGGGAGTCTGCGTGTTGGTTGGAACTGGCGTATCAGCGGCTACGACTTCGATCTTGCCGTCGCCATCGAGCTTGGCAGCCAGCTTGTTGACTTGATCGTGATCCAAAACGTAATCAGCGATGCGGTCTTCAATCTGTTCTTCAATGACCCGGCGTAATGGCCGTGCCCCCATCTTAGGATCATAGCCCAGATCAACCAGTTTTTCTTTAACGTCGGTTGGAACTTCGATGTGCAGGTTCTTGTCAGCCAGCATGGCATTGACGTCATCGAGCATCAGTGAAACGATCTTCATCAAATCAGGCTTGGTCAATGGGTTGAACTGAACGATGGCATCGAAACGGTTCAAGAATTCAGGCTTGAAGTAGTCGGTCAGCTTGTCGATAATCGAGTGCGTTGAGCCGCTTGCTTCTGGGCCAAAACCGATCGAGGCCTCGGAGTCGCCAGTGCCGGCATTGGAAGTCATGATGATGATGGTGTCCTTAAATGAAACCGTGCGTCCCTGCGAATCAGTCAAGCGACCATCGTCCAGAATCTGCAGGAACATGTGCATTACGTCAGGGTGTGCCTTTTCAACCTCATCCAGCAGAATCAGGCTGTAAGGGTGACGCCGAACCTGTTCCGTCAGCTGGCCAGCCTCCTCATAGCCGACATAGCCTGGTGCGGCCCCGATCAACTTGGAAGTCGAGGTCTTATCCATGTATTCGGACATATCGAATCGAATCATGGCGTCTTTGGAACCAAACAGCAGTTTAGCCAGCTGCTTGGCCATTTCCGTCTTACCAACCCCCGTCGGCCCAACGAACAGGAAACTGCCGATTGGACGGCCAGACTTGTTAAGACCGATTCGATTGCGCCGAATTGCCCGAGCAACCTTGTCAACGGCCTCGTTTTGACCAATGACGTGCTTTTCGAGCTGCTTGTCGAGATCCCGCAGCTTGTTTTCTTCTTGCTTTTGCAAGTCGCCAACCGGGATGTGCGTCTTTTCTTCGACGATCTTTTCCATATCTTGAACGGTTACCGTTGCGGCTTGGTCAGTATGGTTTTCTTCGGCATCCTGCTTTGCCTTGGTCAGCTTGGAAACTTGATCGCGGTAGTAGGCGGCCTTTTCATAGTCTTGGCTTTCAACGGCCTGCTGCTTGTGAGCCTCAGCCGTGTGAATCTGATTTTCGATCGTTGCCGGATCAGCAGTCTTCAAGGTCAGGTTCTTGCGGGATCCCGCTTCGTCCAGCAGGTCAATCGCCTTGTCGGGCAGGAACCGATCCTGAATGTAGCGATCAGACAGTTTAGCCGCGGCTTGGATGGCATCATCGGTGTACTTGACGTGGTGGAAGTCTTCATAGCGACCTTTGATACCGTTTAAAATCTTGATCGTTTCTTCAACGGAAGGCTCATTGACCTCAACTGGCTGGAACCGCCGAGCCAACGCCGCGTCTTTTTCAATCTTGCGGTATTCGTTCATGGTCGTAGCGCCGATCAGCTGCAGATCGCCACGGGCCAGGGCTGGCTTTAAGATGTTGCCCGCGTCCATGCCGCCTTCAGCATTGCCGGCGCCCATGATTTCGTGAATCTCATCAATAAACAGGATGATGTTCTTATTCTTTTGAACTTCCTTCATTAACTGCTGCATCCGCTGTTCGAACTGACCACGAATGCCAGTCCCTTGAACCAGGGAAACAACGTCTAAGCGGATGATCTCTTTAGAAGCGATCTTTTCCGGAACCTGGCCAGAAACGATTGCCTGGGCAAGACCTTCAACGACCGCGGTTTTACCGACCCCGGCCTCACCAATCAAAACTGGGTTGTTCTTAGTCCGCCGGTTGAGGATCTCAATTACGCGCGCGATCTCATCATCACGACCAATTACGGGATCAATCTTGCCTTGGCGGGCCAGGTCGGTCATGTTGACGCCGTATTGCCCCAACAGACCTTTGTTACGCTTGCCGCCGCCATTGCTGCTGGATTGAGCATTAAAGTTGGCGCTGCCTTGGTTGTTGGCATCTTGGCCCTGCATGTTGTTCATGGCATTCATAAAATCTTCGAGACTGCCGAAGCCAAAGTTGTTGTTCATTCCATTACCCCCATTCATCAGGTTCATTTGTGCCTGCTGCATGTTTTGGTAGCAGTTTTGGCACAGGTCAATCTGCATGCGTTGACCGTTAAAATTCATTTGTAGGTGAATCGTTGCGGGATTTTGATGGCATACTTGACAAAGCATTTATTTTTACCCCCTCAGAAGTCAAAAATATATTTGACCTTTTTTGACCATAATGCAATTATACTTACTTTTAGTAATATATCAAGCAGTTTATTCGATAAAAGTCAAATTAATCAATGCTTGATACAATGCGCTTTATCAACAAAGGTCAAAAAGCAGATAAACTTTCTACCTTTGATTTTAGCACTGGTTGAATTAGAATGCTAAAAACCCCGCCATTTAAAAAAATCCGTTATAATATAAATAGGTGAAGAGCAATCAAGAAAAGAGGTGGGGAATTCGTGGCTGCCAAAGATTACCGTCAACTGCTTGAAGATCTGCGCGCCGGTAAGATTGAGGAATTTGTCGTGACGCCCGCAGAATTTATGGACTTCCAACCGATTTATCATGATTATGAGTATCGGACCCAGATTGAAGGGAAAGCCGAACGGGGCGGAGAATTGCACTATCATTTGATAAAACGAGATTAAATCCGCATTTTGGCGTCATTTGCCAAGAAATCGTCTTGTATTTACCGCTTACAATTGCTACAATGGTGATATTGAAAGCGTTGGTTGCCAATTGCCAATGCCCAACAAAGCCTTAAGGAGAATGATTACAATGGAAAAACGCGATTTTACGATTACTGCTGAAACTGGTATCCACGCTCGTCCAGCTACGATTCTGGTACAAACTGCATCCAAGTACACTTCTGACGTATCTCTGTCATACAACGGCAAGAGCGTTAACCTGAAGTCCATCATGGGTGTTATGAGCCTGGGTGTTGGTCAAAACGCTAACGTTACGATTACTGCAGAAGGCGATGACGAAAAGGAAGCTATCGAAGCCATCGCTGAAACGATGAAGAAAGAAGGCTTGGCGGACTAATATGTCAAGACAGCTCAATGGCATCGCGGCTGGCGGTGGGATTGCCATCGCGCCGGCCTATTTGCTGGGAGTTCCTGACCTATCCGTTAAGCAGCAACATACCGATAATGTGAATCATGAAGTCGCTCGGCTTCATGATTCTTTTGCTATTACGGCCAATGAGCTGCGGGAGATTTGTCAGCGTGCCCATGCCCAACTCAACAAACAGGCGGCGGTGGTCGTCGATATGCAGCTGCAGCTGGTGCTGGCTGATGATTTTCAGCAGACCATTGAGCACCAGATCGTTGCCAATAAATATACGGCGGGCTATGCGGTCAAAAAAGAAACCGATCGCTGGCTGGCCGAAAATGCATCTTCTGAACAGGGACTGCATCAAAGAAGAATCGCCATGCAGGACCTTTTTAAGCGTTTAATGAGTCATATCTTGGGAATTGAGCTGCCGGATCCAAGCCGGCTCAAGCACCAGGCAATTATCGTCGCCCACAGCCTGACGCCAACCGATATAGCCCGCTTTGACCGGCGCTATGTCGTGGGCATCGTCTCTGATCTGGGCGGCAGTACCTCGCATTTTTCCATCATGACCAAAGAAAAGGCAATTCCCGGCGTGGTTGGTACCAAAACGGCCACCCGTGAGATTTTGGATGGCACCTCGCTGATCGTTGACGGCATTCATGGTCGCGTTTTGCTGAGTCCTACGCCGGCTGAGATCGATGAATACGAGAAAAAAGCCGGCGACTATGCGCGGGAAATGGAATCGCTCGGTGTTTTGAAGCATCAGCGAACCGTCAGTGCCGATGGTCGCCATTTCGAGATCGGTGCCAACCTGTTCCTGCCTAATGAGATTGAAAGTGCCAAAAACAGTGGCGCAGAAGGAATTGGCCTGATGCGCAGCGAGGCTTTGTTTATGGGTCGCGATACTCTGCCAAGCGAAGAAGAGCAGTTTTTAGCCTATAAAAAAATCGTGGCCGATATGACGCCAGAACGCGTGATTATCCGCACGCTGGATATTGGCGGCGACAAACCAATCGCAGCCATCCAGACACCGACAGAAGACAACCCATTTTTGGGGATGCGCTCATTGCGTTTTTCATTGGCGCACCCAGAGATTATGCGTCCGCAGATGCGAGCCCTGCTTAGAGCATCGGTTTATGGCCGCTTGGCAGTCATGTTTCCGATGGTCAGCACGCTGGATGAGTTTTTGGCAGCGCGCAAGGTACTAGAAGAAGAACGTCAAAAGCTGCAGGCCAAAGGAATCGGCTGCGCGAATCAGATTGAGGTCGGTATGATGGTTGAGGTTCCGGCCGCCGTAGAAATGGCTGATCAACTGGCGCAGTATGCCGACTTTTTCAGTATTGGCTCCAATGATCTGACACAGTATATGTTCGCGGCCGATCGCGGCAACAGCCAAGTCGCACATCTTTACCAAACGCTGCACCCAGCCGTCTTAAGAGCCATTAAGCATACGGTTGACGCGGCGCATGCGGAAGGCAAATGGGTCGGCATCTGTGGTGAGATGGCCAATAACTCGCTGGCCACGCCGCTTCTTTTAGGAATGGGCATCGATGAGTTTTCGATGAACAGTACCAGTATTTTGCCGATTCGCTCGCTGATTGGCGAACTGCACGTGCGGCAGCTGCAGCCATTGGTTCACCAGGCGATGAATGCTCGCAATGCCAAGGAGGTGCGACAGATGATCATTGGTCGCGTTCCGGTCTTAAAAAACTTCAATTTCTAAAATTTGATCAAGGTCGCTTCAAATGTCTTGAAGCGACTTTTTTGTAGGGTTAAAATCAGTTATCTGATGATGAAGAATCAGTTAAAATGGAAATTACTGAATCTGAATCGTAATTAGCCGTTCGCCGTTATTGGCGATTGAAAATTAAAGGGGATCGCATTGTGAATATTGGGTTGTTTACAGATACTTATTTTCCACAAGTCAGTGGCGTCGCGACGTCGATCAAGACTTTGCGTGATGAATTGACTGAACAGGGGCATCACGTTTACATCTTCACTACGACCGATCCAGCCGCCAAGCATGATGAGCCGGAAAATGGCATCTATCGCTTTCCCAGCGTTCCGTTTGTATCGTTTACCGATCGGCGCATTGCCGTGCGTGGCTGGGTAAGGGCTTTGAGACTGGCCCGTAAGCTGCAGCTGGATATCGTTCATAACCAGACCGAGTTTTCCTTGGGGATGATGGGCAAGATGGTGGCCAAGGAGATGAACATTCCGTGCCTGCATACGTACCATACAATGTATCAGGACTATCTGCACTATATTGCCAATGGTCATATCATCAAGCCGCATGATGTTGCCAGATTAGCGCATCTGTACCTAAAAAACATGACGGGGATCATTGCGCCTAGTGAACGAGTATTGGATACGCTGCAGGCATATGACGTGACCGCACCGATCAGAATTATTCCAACTGGGGTTAATCTGCGCGTGTATTCAAAACCAGACACGCCTGCACAAAAACATGAGCTGCGGCAAAAACTGGGTTATGAAGATAATGTGCCGGTATTGCTGTCGCTTAGTCGCCTGGCTTATGAAAAAAACATTCAAGCCCTGATTGAAGCGCTGCCGGATATTTTGCAGCATCGTCCTGACGCGCAGCTTTTGATCGTTGGCGATGGTCCAGCCAGAGAAACCTTGGAGCGGCAGGTTGTTAAGATGAGTCTTAGCGATCACGTTCAGTTTACCGGCGAGATTAAAAATGAGGACGTTCATCACTTTTATCAGATGGCCGATGTCTTTGTCTCAGCATCGGACTCAGAATCACAGGGTCTGACCTATGATGAGGCATTGGCATCCAACTTGCCGATTGTCGTGATGCGCAGTGAATATACCGACGAGCTGATTGATGATCCGGCCATTGGAATGAGTTTTCAAAAGCGCGGCGATCTGGTCAAGGGCGTTTTGTACTACCTCGACCATCCCGACACGCAGGAAACGATTGCCAAGCGTCAGCAAAAGCTTCATGATATTTCCTCAGAAGTCTTTGGTCAGCGCGTGATGGACTTTTATCTGGAATGTCAAGAGCGCCTGCAGGATGAGCAGGACGAAAAGAAACGACATCATCATCTTTTTGGTAAACGAGGTTGAGCATGTTAAAAATAACTATGTATTCTTCAGCGGATAAAGTAGCTGGTCAAGGGGTGGGCAGCGCTTATCTAGAGCTGATGCATCTGTTGAAAACGAATTTTAAAGGCGAGTTTGATATCGCGGTTAATCAGTACCGAACCAGTGATATCAGCCACTATCACACGATTGACCTGCCATTTTGGTTTTCCACTTTTTCAAAGAAACGCGGGCGCAAAATCGGCTACGTGCACTTTTTGCCAGAGACTTTAGAAGGCAGCCTCAAGATTCCGCAGCCTTTTCGCGGGATCTTTTATCGCTATGTGATTGCTTTTTATAAACGCATGGATCATTTGGTAGTGGTCAACCCATCGTTTATCGATAAGCTCGTTGCCTATGGAATTCCACGGAGCAAGATTACCTATATTCCTAACTTTGTCGATGATGCCAAG
Organism: Limosilactobacillus sp. WILCCON 0051; assembly: GCF_039955095.1. Classification (NCBI taxonomy): domain Bacteria; kingdom Bacillati; phylum Bacillota; class Bacilli; order Lactobacillales; family Lactobacillaceae; genus Limosilactobacillus; species Limosilactobacillus allomucosae. The sequence goes on along the minus strand of NZ_CP154878.1, from coordinate 1,984,566 downwards.
TTTCATCCCGTTGACGAGCTTGAAAAAAGAAGGCTGAAAACTAAATGGGGGATCGCTCAGCAACGGTTTGTCGTGGTAGGCAGTGGTCAGATTCAGGAGCGCAAGGGCGTTTTTGATTTCATTCAATTAGCCGAGCAGAATCCTGACGTTCAGTTTATCTGGGCGGGCGGTTTTTCATTTGGGCGGATTACGGATGGCTACACGGCCCTTAAAAAGATCGTTGACAATCCGCCGGCAAACCTTAAATTTCCCGGGATCGTCAGTCGGCAAGAGATTGCTGAGCTGGATAACATTGCCGATCTGTTTTTACTGCCGTCTTATAACGAGCTGTTTCCGATGTCGGTTTTAGAGGCTTTTAGCTGCGGGACACCGGTCATGCTGCGTGATCTGGATCTTTATCATTCAATTATTCAAGGATATTATGAGCCAGCCAAAGATGTTGATGAGATGCAGCAAAAGCTTGATTGGCTGCGGAAGACACCGGCTCGTCTGGCTGAGCTTAAAATGGCGGCGCATACCGCATCGCGTCAATATTCCAAGTCGCACCTTGCCAAAGTCTGGCATCAATTCTATCTGGAGCAGGCAAAGGAGGGCTAGGCAAATGTCGCGAAAAAATTGGGTTATTTTTGTTTTGATGCTGGCATGCGGAATCGGCATCTTTGCTTATTCGCTGCGTGACATAAAGCTGTCTTCGATTATCGTGGATTTGGTGCATCTAAACTGGGGATGGTTTGGGGCAGCCTTGTTGTGCATCTGCCTGTATTTGTTTTTGGAAGCCGTGGTCGTCAAGATTTTTATGAATGATCGTCATGACGGCTTTACCTGGAAGGATGCAATCCGGATTCCATTGGTTGAGCAATTAGGGAATGGTTTAACGCCTTTTTCAACTGGCGGGCAGCCGGCACAGCTGTTGGCAATGATGCAGGCGGGCGTTGATGCTGGTCAGGCCAGTTCGGTGCTATTGATGAAGTTTGTCGTTTTTCAGTCGATGATTGTGATCAACTTCATCATTAGTCTTTTGGTCGGCTTTCACTATATTGCTGCTAAAATGCACGTTTTGTCGCTGCTGGTTCTCTTTGGCTTTTTGATTCATCTCAGCGTCATCATCGGCTTGCTGTTAGTGATGTATTGGTACAATTTCACCAAAAAAGCGGCTAATATCGTGATTCGCCCTGCTCATTGGTTTATGAAGCCTGCTAAGTACGAAAAGATGCAGGCAACGCTGAATGAAAAAATCGATACCTTCTATCAAGAAAGCCTAAAAATCAAAAGCGAATACGGCAAAATGGCTAAAGTGAGTTTGATTACTCTGCTGCAGCTGGGGTTTTATTATCTGATTCCTTATTTCATTATGCTGTCGCTGGGCATCAATGGCTTGAACGTGCTGATGGTAGTCAGTCTAAACGTTTTGATCTTTATGGTGATCTCGCTGTTTCCGATTCCTGGTGGGACAGGGGGAGCAGAATACAGCTTTTCGGTGCTGTTCTCAAGTTTTATTGCCTCAGGAAGCAAATTGGTGCTGGCAATGCTGCTCTGGCGGATTCTGACCTACTACTTTGGCATGTTTGCCGGGATGTTTGCTTTAATGATCAAGCCAGATCGAGTGCATGAACCTGATTAATAACGATATAATATATAGTGCAGAACCTGGTCGTTTGGATTGGGTTCTTTTATTTTAGTAGTTAGTGAGGCTAGATCATGATTCATTCAGAACTGCAGCGGATTTTGCGTCGTTTGGATGCAATGGCAGAAGATACGCATGGGGACCTTCAGCAGCGTACTTTTTCTGCTTATGGCATTCAAGTCTGTACGGTAACGTATCGACAAAGCACCGGTGAGTTTACTTTAGAGCAGTTTCAGCCGGCTGCTCAGCTGACGTTTGACAGCTTGGATCTAACGGCAATCGAAGTCTATCGCTGTCTGTACGAGTTTAAGAATTCTTTTTGAATGCGACTCGAATATTCAAAAATAGTTTAGTTTATAACCACCGAGTTTCCCGCTTGGTTAAAATTGCTGTAGCTTAGTTTGTTCGTTCTTTTAAAATTAGCAGAAAAACTTTTAAAATATAGTTGACGATTAGCCACAATCTCGGTATAGTAATTATCGTTGTCGATGAGGCAAGTGCTGATGACAGTCAGATTTGCTTCTAGCAGTTATTAACGACTTTAAAAATGTTGTTGACAGTTGCGTGACTTCATGATATATTATTCTAGTCGCTTGTTTAAAGCGTTTGAAAAAAGAATTAAAAAAGTTCTTGACAAATAATTGACAAGTGTTAAAATAATAAATGTTGTAACTGATCGATTGAATCGGTTACATGGTAGACCTTTGAAAACTGAATACAGTTTCGACGAACACAAATGTGCAGGGTCATCAATCATTACGATTGATGCAAAAACATTTGCGAAGTCAATTCGCTTAATTTAAATTTGAGCTTTTCAAGTTCTTATATTTTATATGAGAGTTTGATCCTGGCTCAGGATGAACGCCGGTGGTGTGCCTAATACATGCAAGTCGAACGCGTTGGCCCAACTGATTGAACGTGCTTGCACGGACTTGACGTTGGTTTACCAACGAGTGGCGGACGGGTGAGTAACACGTAGGTAACCTGCCCCAAAGCGGGGGATAACATTTGGAAACAGATGCTAATACCGCATAACAATTTGAATCGCATGATTCAAATTTAAAAGATGGCTTCGGCTATCACTTTGGGATGGACCTGCGGCGCATTAGCTTGTTGGTAGGGTAACGGCCTACCAAGGCTGTGATGCGTAGCCGAGTTGAGAGACTGATCGGCCACAATGGAACTGAGACACGGTCCATACTCCTACGGGAGGCAGCAGTAGGGAATCTTCCACAATGGGCGCAAGCCTGATGGAGCAACACCGCGTGAGTGAAGAAGGGTTTCGGCTCGTAAAGCTCTGTTGTTAGAGAAGAACGTGCGTGAGAGCAACTGTTCACGCAGTGACGGTATCTAACCAGAAAGTCACGGCTAACTACGTGCCAGCAGCCGCGGTAATACGTAGGTGGCAAGCGTTATCCGGATTTATTGGGCGTAAAGCGAGCGCAGGCGGTTTGATAAGTCTGATGTGAAAGCCTTTGGCTTAACCAAAGAAGTGCATCGGAAACTGTCAGACTTGAGTGCAGAAGAGGACAGTGGAACTCCATGTGTAGCGGTGGAATGCGTAGATATATGGAAGAACACCAGTGGCGAAGGCGGCTGTCTGGTCTGCAACTGACGCTGAGGCTCGAAAGCATGGGTAGCGAACAGGATTAGATACCCTGGTAGTCCATGCCGTAAACGATGAGTGCTAGGTGTTGGAGGGTTTCCGCCCTTCAGTGCCGCAGCTAACGCATTAAGCACTCCGCCTGGGGAGTACGACCGCAAGGTTGAAACTCAAAGGAATTGACGGGGGCCCGCACAAGCGGTGGAGCATGTGGTTTAATTCGAAGCTACGCGAAGAACCTTACCAGGTCTTGACATCTTGCGCCAACCCTAGAGATAGGGCGTTTCCTTCGGGAACGCAATGACAGGTGGTGCATGGTCGTCGTCAGCTCGTGTCGTGAGATGTTGGGTTAAGTCCCGCAACGAGCGCAACCCTTGTTACTAGTTGCCAGCATTCAGTTGGGCACTCTAGTGAGACTGCCGGTGACAAACCGGAGGAAGGTGGGGACGACGTCAGATCATCATGCCCCTTATGACCTGGGCTACACACGTGCTACAATGGACGGTACAACGAGTCGCGAACTCGCGAGGGCAAGCTAATCTCTTAAAACCGTTCTCAGTTCGGACTGCAGGCTGCAACTCGCCTGCACGAAGTCGGAATCGCTAGTAATCGCGGATCAGCATGCCGCGGTGAATACGTTCCCGGGCCTTGTACACACCGCCCGTCACACCATGAGAGTTTGCAACACCCAAAGTCGGTGGGGTAACCCTTCGGGGAGCTAGCCGCCTAAGGTGGGGCAGATGATTAGGGTGAAGTCGTAACAAGGTAGCCGTAGGAGAACCTGCGGCTGGATCACCTCCTTTCTAAGGAATTAATCGGAAACCTGCACATTCGTTGAAACTGCGTTCAGTTTTGAGGGGTTTACCACCTCATCTCAATAATCGTTCGCTTGTTGGGTCTATAGCTCAGTTGGTTAGAGCGCACGCCTGATAAGCGTGAGGTCGGTGGTTCGAGTCCACTTAGACCCATATATGGGGAATTAGCTCAGCTGGGAGAGCACCTGCTTTGCAAGCAGGAGGTCATCGGTTCGATCCCGTTATTCTCCATTGCCAGTCGTTTGACTGGTGCTTGTACTTTGAAAACTAAATAATATTTATTTCTTTATTCACAATTAAACCGAGAACACCGCGTTATTTGAGTTTTATTAACGAAATTAATCGCATACTCAATAACTGAGGTGATCGTAAGATCATCAAGGTTAAGTTATGAAGGGCGCATGGTGAATGCCTTGGTACTAGGAGCCGATGAAGGACGGGACTAACACCGATATGCTTCGGGGAGCGGTAAGTACGCTTTGATCCGGAGATTTCCGAATGGGGAAACCCAATCATCTTAGTCGATGATTGCCTGAGCAGTGAATACATAGCTGTCAGGCGGTAGACGCAGTGAACTGAAACATCTAAGTAGCTGCAGGAAGAGAAAGAAAATTCGATTCCCTGAGTAGCGGCGAGCGAAACGGGAAGAGCCCAAACCAACGAGCTTGCTTGTTGGGGTTGTAGGACTGAACATTTGAGTTACCAAAGTGCGACGTAGTTGAAGTCGTTGGGAAGCGACGCCAAAGATGGTGATAGCCCAGTAAACGAAACGTCACACTCTCAGTTCAGGATCCTGAGTACGGCGGGACACGTGAAACCCCGTCGGAATCCGCGAGGACCATCTCGCAAGGCTAAATACTCCCTAGTGACCGATAGTGAACCAGTACCGTGAGGGAAAGGTGAAAAGCACCCCGGGAGGGGAGTGAAACAGTTCCTGAAACCATGTGCCTACAAGCTGTCGGAGCACATTTACGTGTGACGGCGTGCCTCTTGCAGAATGAACCGGCGAGTCATGATTGCGTGCAAGGTTAAGGTGGAAAAACCGGAGCCGCAGCGAAAGCGAGTCTGAAATGGGCGTACGAAGTACGCAGTTATGTACCCGAAACCAGGTGACCTACCCATGTCCAGGTTGAAGGTGCGGTAAAACGCACTGGAGGACCGAACCCGTATCAGTTGAAAATGGTTGGGATGAGGTGTGGGTAGCGGTGAAATTCCAAACGAACTTGGAGATAGCTGGTTCTCTCCGAAATCTCTTTAGGGGGAGCCTCGAGGTTTAGAATCATGGAGGTAGAGCACTGTTTGGACTAGGGGCCCGTCATGGGTTACTGACTTCAGATAAACTCCGAATGCCATTGATTTTTACTCGGGAGTCACACGGTGAGTGATAAGATCCATCGTGGAAAGGGGAACAGCCCAGATCATCAGCTAAGGTCCCTAAATATATGCTAAGTGGAAAAGGATGTGGAATTGCACAGACAACTAGGATGTTGGCTCAGAAGCAGCCATCATTTAAAGAGTGCGTAATAGCTCACTAGTCGAGTGACTCTGCGCCGAAAATGTACCGGGGCTAAGCATATTACCGAAGCTATGGATGCATCCATCAGGATGCGTGGTAGGAGAGCGTTCCAAGGGCGATGAAGTCAGACCGTAAGGACTGGTGGAGCGCTTGGAAGTGAGAATGCCGGTATGAGTAGCGAAAGACAGGTGAGAATCCTGTCCACCGAATGACTAAGGTTTCCTGGGGAAGGCTCGTCCTCCCAGGGTTAGTCGGGACCTAAGTCGAGGCCGAGAGGCGTAGACGATGGACAACAGGTTGATATTCCTGTACCAGTTGATTGTGCTTGAGTGATGGAGTGACGCAGAAGGCTAAGCGATCCGGACGATTGGAAGTGTCCGGCCAAGCAGCAAGTCAGTTGATGAGTCAAATGCTTATCAGCAGGTTGACAAGCTGTGACGGGGAGCGAAATTATAGTAGCGAAGTCGTTGATGTCACGCTGCCGAGAAAAGCTTCTAGCGAATAATCAACTGCCCGTACCGCAAACCGACACAGGTAGTCGAGGAGAGTATCCTAAGGTGAGCGAGCGAACTCTCGTTAAGGAACTCGGCAAAATGACCCCGTAACTTCGGGAGAAGGGGTGCTGATCGCAAGATCAGCCGCAGTGAAAAGGCCCAGGCGACTGTTTATCAAAAACACAGGTTTCTGCAAAATCGTAAGATGAAGTATAGGGGCTGACGCCTGCCCGGTGCTGGAAGGTTAAAAGGAAGAGTTAGCTTCGGCGAAGCCCTGAATTGAAGCCCCAGTAAACGGCGGCCGTAACTATAACGGTCCTAAGGTAGCGAAATTCCTTGTCGGGTAAGTTCCGACCCGCACGAAAGGCGTAACGATCTGGGCACTGTCTCAACGAGAGACTCGGTGAAATTGAATTGCCTGTGAAGATGCAGGCTACCCGCGACAGGACGGAAAGACCCCATGGAGCTTTACTGTAGCTTGATATTGAGTGCTTGTACTGCTTGTACAGGATAGGTAGGAGCCATAGAAGCCAGGACGCTAGTTTTGGCAGAGGCGCTGGTGGGATACTACCCTTGCATTATGATCACTCTAACCCGCACCACTGATCGTGGTGGGAGACAGTGTCAGGTGGGCAGTTTGACTGGGGCGGTCGCCTCCCAAAAGATAACGGAGGCGCCCAAAGGTTCGCTCAGAATGGTTGGAAATCATTCGCAGAGTGTAAAGGCACAAGCGAGCTTGACTGCGAGACAGACAGGTCGAGCAGGGACGAAAGTCGGGCTTAGTGATCCGGTGGTTCCGCATGGAAGGGCCATCGCTCAACGGATAAAAGCTACCCTGGGGATAACAGGCTTATCTCCCCCAAGAGTCCACATCGACGGGGAGGTTTGGCACCTCGATGTCGGCTCATCGCATCCTGGGGCTGTAGTCGGTCCCAAGGGTTGGGCTGTTCGCCCATTAAAGCGGTACGCGAGCTGGGTTCAGAACGTCGTGAGACAGTTCGGTCCCTATCCGTCGCGGGCGTAGGAAATTTGAGAGGACCTGTCCTTAGTACGAGAGGACCGGGATGGACATACCGCTGGTGTACCAGTTGTTCCGCCAGGAGCATCGCTGGGTAGCTATGTATGGATGAGATAAACGCTGAAAGCATCTAAGCGTGAAACTCGCCTCAAGATGAGATTTCCCATTCCTTATGGAAGTAAGACCCCTCAGAGATGATGAGGTAGATAGGATGGAAGTGGAAGTGCCGCGAGGCATGGAGCGGACCATTACTAATCGGTCGAGGACTTAACCAAGTTTAAAGGTGTTTCGATTGAACGTGAGAAGAATAGATATTGTTTAGTTTTGAGAGTACAAGCTCTCAATCCTGAAAAGGATTAGTGTGGTGATGATGGCTTGAAGGATACACCTGTTCCCATGCCGAACACAGAAGTTAAGCTTCAACGCGCCGAAAGTAGTTGGGGGATCGCTCCCTGCGAGGATAGGGCATTGCCATGCACATCTAAACGAACTTTGGCACCTGGCATTGTGTGTCAGGGTTCGGATATTGGAGAGTTGTCCGAGAGGCCGAAGGAGCAGCATTGGAAATGCTGTATACGGGTTAAAGCCTGTATCAAGGGTTCGAATCCCTTACTCTCCGTTTCTTATGACCCATTAGTCAAGCGGTTAAGACACCAGCCTTTCACGCTGGTATCGTGGGTTCGAATCCCGCATGGGTCACTTATGGAGGATTAGCTCAGTTGGGAGAGCATCTGCCTTACAAGCAGAGGGTCACAGGTTCGAGCCCTGTATCCTCCATTGCAACTGAATAGTTGCGTCCACAAGGATGGCTCGGTAGCTCAGTTGGTAGAGCAACGGATTGAAGCTCCGTGTGTCGGCGGTTCGATTCCGTCCCGCGCCACTTTATGGAGGAGTAGCGAAGTGGTTAAACGCGACGGTCTGTAAAACCGTTCCTTCGGGTTCGGCGGTTCGAATCCACCCTCCTCCATTATTATAGGGATATAGTTAAACGGTATAACTACGGTCTCCAAAACCGTCATTGTGGGTTCGATTCCTACTATCCCTGCTCAACTGAATATTTTGGCGGTATTGGTGAAGTTTGGTTAACACATCGGTTTGTGGGTCCGACATGCGTGGGTTCGAATCCCACATACCGCCCTTTTATCCAACAGTCTACCAACTGTTGGATAGTTTGAACGAGACGTTCAGGCACTATTTGGTGGTATAGCCAAGTGGTAAGGCACAGGTCTGCAAAACCTCGATCACCGGTTCAAATCCGGTTACCACCTTTTAGTAAAGACTTATGCCTCTGTGGCGGAATTGGCAGACGCGCTGGACTCAAAATCCAGTTCCCGTTGAGGGAGTGTGGGTTCGACCCCCACCGGAGGCATTAAATATTCGGTTATATATCTTTACTAAGCAGTCATCAGTTTTTACTGATGGCTGTTTTTTTGATTTTTGAGAAATGGCAAGGAAACACGTTCTTTTGGGTCATTGTCAAATCGTATTGGTGAAGATCAATTCCCTGTTTCAAAAATGGAGTGAGGAATTTTTAATTTTAGCTGAGGTCAATGGACATAAACTAAAACCAACCGGAAATGATTAAATTCTTTTCTCTGCAAGTTGGGCTGGCTGATCATTGAAAAATTAGTGGCTATGCTTGATTAGACTGAATTATTCAAAAAATTCTGCATAATAACATATGACGAAAATCTCATTACCTACTTTTTGAAAAAATCGATGTATAAGTAGGTAAAAATCAATGTATATCAAGTTAGGTATCCCTAATACTACCTACTATTTAACAAAAGTATCGCAATAGTAGGTAATTCACAAAGTCGGTGTGGTCCAATCAACCTCTAAATATACATCTTTACCTACTATTTCAATAAAAGGCGTCATAAGTAGGTAAAGTTAGGCTGAACAAATATGCAACTACCTACTTTTGGCGCCAAATCAACCAATAGTAGGTACTTTTGGCGCCCTTAGCCTCTGCAATCCGTTTTTCTTTCACAAAGCCAAGCCGTTTATCAGGCAGATGACGCAACTAAATACATTTGCTGGCTTACGACTTAATGTAGCAGTCTCGATGCTGCCGAGAAATCGGTCAGGATAATATAATTGCCCCCAATCAAGCGAGTTGGTACCTGGGAGGATTTTATCAGAGTTTTCAAAAGTGATTGAATATATTTAGATTATGAATTTATTAAACGTAATGATTAACTTATCCACGATATATGCAAATTTTTAATCGTTTATTGAAAGCACGTTAATTATCAACATACAATAATCTGACGTGAAGATTTTCATTTGGAGTGATGTTAGTATTGTTAAAAGTAGATAACGTAACGAAAAGGTTTGGTCAGCTTACGGCTGTAGAAAAACTTAGCTTTAGTGTTAATCGAGGAGAAGTTTTGGGAATCGTTGGACAGAACGGCGCTGGAAAATCAACGACCTTTAAGATGATTCTGAACTTCTTAGTACCAGATCAAGGAAAGATTACAATCGATAACCGCAAACTTGATGAGAAGATTTTGAATAAGATTGGCTTTTTACCAGAAGAACGCGGACTGTACCTCAATCTAAGCATTAAGGAACAAGTATTATATTTTGCCAGACTGCATGCTTATAGCGGTAGAAAAGCTGAACGGGAATTGCCATTTTGGATGAATGCGTTAGCGGTAAAAGGAAATGAAGAAACTTTAATTAAAGACCTGTCAAAGGGAAACCAGCAAAAGGTTCAATTAATTGCGGCTTTGATTCATCATCCGCAGTTGGTGATTTTAGATGAACCTTTTTCAGGATTAGATCCGGTCAATATCAGTTTATTGATTGAAATAGTAAAAAAACTTAAACAAGACGGCACGGCAGTAATTTTTTCTTCGCATAATATGAAAAATGTCAGTGAGGTTTCAGATAAAATTTTGATGCTGGTAGATGGGAAAAAGCGTCTTTATGGGCCAATCAATGAAATCAGAGCAACGTTTGGCAGAAACAAAGCGTATCTTGAAGGAGTCTTTAATGATATAGCAATTGAGCAGATCACAGGCGTTGAAAAAATAGTTGATGATTATCCTGGTAAGATTATTACATTTGACTCGGAACGGCATGCACGAGATGTGATTAAACTTGCTAAGCAATGGGATTCATTACAAGGATATCGTTTGTTGCCACCAACACTGGATGATATTTTTTGCATGATAACTGAAAGTGAGGTGGCTAGACATGGGTAAGATTTTGACAATTGCCAAAATGGTATTGAAAAAACGCCTATTGTCACCTGCCTATTATTGGATGATTCTTACGCCAGTAACAGTATTCTTGATAGGGATTGGTTTTGTTGGATTAATGCATCGGCAAAATAATAACAGCAGACCGATTATTGCGGTTGTTGCCAATAGCGATATAAAGAAGGCAATTGAATCTGAAAAGTCTGATGCCTATCAAGTCAATAGAAAAGTCGATGTCACAGATGATAAGCGTCTCAAATCTTATCTAACAGATGGTGTTTTAGATGGAATTTTATACGTCAGCGATGATTTCTCAAAAATAACCTATCGCTATAATGCTGATTCAAATAAGTCATTACCGATTGAGGCACTTGAGAAAAATCTTAATGGCTTAAGTTCTCAATTCGTGGCTTCAAGTTATGGACTAAATATTAAGCAGTGGTCGGAAATTGTTAAGCAGCCTACGATTAAACAACAGGCCATTAATAAAAAAGAAGCAGTTAAATTAAAGAATAGTAACGCTGCTCAAAATCTTGGAGAGGTAATTGTGATGCTCGCCTTTGTTTTATTGGTGAGCTATATCAACATTACTGGAACCGAACTCGGAATAGAAAAGAGCAATCACTTAATTGAAGGAATTCTGGCGGCGGTTCCTGCTCGAAAGCATTTTGCCGGTAAGATGCTTGGAATTGGTTTTCTGATTACATTGCAGCTGCTGATCTATTTGGTGATTGGTGGCCTGGTATGTCTAGTTGCTAAACAGACTGATTTGATGACCTGGTTCGATCCGGTTAAATATTTTGGTCATGTTGATGCAGAATATTTAGTAATTGTCGTCCTATTGACGTTGCTATCAATTATACTTTATATATTTTTGGCTGCTATCTTTGCGTCATTTGTATCCAAAAGTGAGGATATCTCACAAGCAGTCTCAATTGTTGGCACTATCATGATGGTACCTTACTTGTTAAGCTTTTTGGCGCAGGAGAATCCTAATACTGGCGTGATCCGGTTTCTATCATACATGCCGTTTATGAGTCAGGGAATTATGCCGGTTAGATTAGCTCGTGCAGCTGTTTCTTATCAAGCGGGATGGATTACAGTTTTATTCGCATTGTCTGGGGCAATTATTATGTATTTTTGGGCAGAGCGTCTCTATGTGAAAAATGCTTTTTCATATAGTTCAGATTCTCCACTAAAAACTCTTTTCAATCGCATCCTAAAAAACAACTAGTCAATTGCCATCCTGGTTTTGATTAAAACTACCAAAATCGGCAATAAAAACTGGCAATTTTGAGAAAATAAAAATTCTGACTCTTGAAAGCGATAAGCTGCCTTATAATCAATGCTAAAACTCAAAAGGCGATGAATTGATATGGAAGAAAACGAAAAGAAAATTCAGAACGTGTTAGCCAAGCTGGATGAAAAGCAGATCAACTATGAAATGCAGCGGCATCCGGCAGTTGATCGCATTGACCAGATTGCGGATTTGAATCTGATTCATCCAGAAACGGCGGCCAAAAATCTTTTCCTGCGCGATGATAAGCACCAACACTATTACTTGGTGTCGATCATGCCGCAAAAGCGCGTGGATCTGAAAGCCTTTCGTAAAGAAATCGGAGCGCGGCATCTGAGTTTTGCCTCAGCTGAAGACATGGAGAAATATTTGGCTTTACGTCCAGGATCAGTAACGCCGATGGGAGCGCTGAATGATACTGAGCATCAAGTGCAGGTTTACTTAGACCAAGATTTTCAAGGCGGCTTGATTGGGGTTCATGCCAATGCCAATACGGCGACCGTCTGGCTGGATGCGGACGTCTTGAGCTCATTTTTAACCGAGTATGGCTGTCGGGTCGCTTATGCTGCCATCTAAAAATGCAAACTAGTCAAGAAGCATCATGGCTGAGTCTGGTATGAATCAAATAGCGTCTGCGGCAAGCTGGCTTTTGGCATCTAGATTTAGCAATGATAAGATGGTCGGCATTGTTCAACGGTTCGGCTTGGTATGCTTGGTCTTATGCAAATAACCAGCTTTAGTGCGGTAATCTGAGACATTACGATTAAACATGACGTGGATGAACATAGCGGCTTGACAGTTACTGTCAATTATTTACCGAAATGTCAGACAGCTAAACGTGATAGCGATCATCAGTTTAAGAGATTAGGGGATTTTTTGCTTGAATTACGGTATCATTAGACTAAAGCCTTTTACGAAAGAAGGTTGTCGTTATGCCGCATAAAGCTGCTGATCCAGAAATCATTAAAGTTCTGCTGAAACAAGAAATCATCCGTTTGGGTATTCAAAATAATCCTAGCCGCACTGTTTATCAAGATCGCTATCATCGTGGCGAGGCGCCTTCGCCAAACAGTGCCATGCAGATCACCAAAATGTCTTGGAGCGATTTGATGCATGACCTGGGATTTAGTTATGATGCCAAGAAAAACATTGCGCAAAATGGTAAAAAGGGAGCCAGCAAGCATCTAGGTACCAAGCAGTCCATTCGTTTGGCAGACCCGCAGACATGTGAGCAGGTCGTAAATGGGGCCTTAGAACTTATGCGTCGCGAAAAGCTCTATAATGTAAAGGATTTTCGTCTGCGCTGCCGACCGGTTCTGGGCGTCAGCTACGATTCGCTGATGCGCTATGGCTTTTCTTTTGAGGAACTCAAGAAACGCTATGCTGCCAAATACGGTGAAAGCATTCGTAAAACCAGTCGTTGGAGCCGGTATTCCAATGCCGATCTGACGTTTTTGGTAATCGACTATATGAAGGCGCACGAACTGAATGGACTTCATCAATACTCGACTTATCTAAACCTGCATAATGATGCCATGCCCGCGACGGAAACCTTAAAAAAGCGTCTGCAGCTGTCTTATTCTGAGTTGAATCGACTTTTAAAGATTCTGCTGCAGTAGCGCTGCCTGATATAAATTGCGGATACTTTGCATCGGCTGCGTAAATCGTAAATCTGTTCAGCAATCCTCATGTTGATGAATCATGAGGATTGTTTTTATTTTTAAGCGCGAATATCTGAATAAAAAACTTGCCAAAACAAAACCGCAACTTGAAATTCTGCGATTGCAACGGCTTAATAACAACTTTTATGAAAATCAACTTGTCTGCAAAATAGTTCACGAATTTCAACAAGGTGAAAATCTAAAATAGCAAACGATTGCACAACTGCTGACTGTTCCGTTGTAAACAGACTTAGCTGGGGAAACTTTGCTCATGATTTAACTTTTTTGTTGGTTGAGCCAAAAATCGTTTTCATTGTGTTTACATTAGTGAAATTAATTTACTTTTTGATGATGTTCGTTTAGAATTATCTCAACAATTTGATAGTTAATTCACAATCTTTAGGAGGCAATAGTTATGGCAAAAGTTGCATTAATTACCGGTGCAGGTCAAGGAATTGGTAAGGCAATCGCTGAACGTTTGGCTAAAGATGGTTTTTCAGTCGTCGTTGTTGCTCGCCACATGGACGCACTGCAAAAAGTAGTTGAAGGCATCAAGGCAAATGGCGGTGAAGCTTTTGCCGTTACGGCCGATGTTGCCAAGCGCGATGAAGTCTTTGCTGCCGTTGACCAAGCCGTTGAACACTACGGCGACTTCAATGTTATGGTTAACAATGCCGGGGTTGCTCCAACGACGCCAATTGACACCGTAACGCCTGAAGATCTGCAAAATGTTTACAGCATCAACGTTGGTGGTACGATCTGGGGCGTTCAGGCTGCTCATGCCGCATTTAAGAAGCTTGGCCACCCAGGCAAGATCATCAACGCTACTTCCCAAGCCGGGGTCGTTGGTAACCCTAACCTGACCGTATACTCCAGCTCCAAGTTTGCCATTCGTGGGATCACGCAGGTTACGGCTCGTGAACTGGCTGAAGAAGGCACGACGGTTAACGCATACGCACCTGGGATCGTGAAGACGCCAATGATGATGGACATTGCTCACCAAGTCGGCAAGAATGCAGGCAAGAGCGATGAATGGGGCATGCAGACGTTTGCTAAGGACATCGCGCTGAAACGCCTGTCTGAACCTGAAGACGTTGCTAATGCCGTTGCCTTCCTGGCTGGTCCAGATTCTGACTACATTACTGGTCAAACTCTGGAAGTCGATGGCGGGATGCAGTTCCACTAAAATAAGTTCATAAAAAAGATCTCATCGTAAGTTTCGGTGAGATCTTTTTTATTTAGCGCGGTTTCGGCATTGGACTGCAAGGCGCATCTTTGATTAAGAATTTTGGCGATTATGGTCGTTTGCGATCGTTTCTTGGCGTTAGGCGATTGTGACTGCCTTAATTATTGATTCATTGCTTTGGTCTGCATTGCTCCCTTTCTTGTTGATTTATTAATTGCCGTCTTTTCTACAGATTCATAACCTTGGCCTAAGTTACTTATGCAAATCCATTAATCGCAGCCTTTCTTGTTGATTCGTGCTTTGGTTTGCAATCAATGTGGCGCTGCTATTTGCCATTAATGTTTCGTCGCGATTGTCACTGCTATTTGCCATTAATGTTTCGTCGCGATTGTCACCGCTATTTGCAATCAATGTCTCGTTGCGATTGGCGCTGCTATTTGCAATCAACGCCTTCCAACTGCAGCAGAGCCAACTTGCGTGCGGTGCCGGCAGCATAGCCAGTCAGGCGACCGTCACTGCCAATAACGCGATGGCAGGGTACCAAAATCAGGATCGGGTTGTGGGCAACGGCGCCACCGACTGCCCGCGCGGCTCCTTTTGAAATACTTTGATCAGGCGCGGCTTTTTGTCCCAGTTCCTGATAGGTGATGGTGCTGCCAGCGGGGACTTTCTGCAATGCATTTAGAATGCGCTGCCGATAGGGGGTAGTTTCTAAGGCCAGCGGAATGGTATGCGGGTCGGGATCCTGTTTTGCGAAATACTGATCGAGCCAGGCTGTTGTGCGTTTAATGATGGAATTTTCACCAACGGCAATTTCGTCTAATGCGTAGTCGGCACCAAAGTATTTTTGGTCGTTGAACCAGAGACCATGCAAGGCGGCGTCATCAGCCAGCATAGTCATGGTACCTAATGGGGAATGATATTCGTGTTTCAGCATTTTTGCGTGTTCCTTTCAAAATCAGTAGCGGCAGCCATAAATTTATGGATATTTATAAATATTTGTTGAAAACGGTTTTAACGTCAATTAATTAGAAAAAGCAATATCAGACTTAATAATCTTTAACAATCAGTACGGCAAAAACAATTAAATAATAAGTACCAGCGAGTTTAGAATACCTTCTTCTTAAAATTAAAAGTTTATTAAAAACAAACTGTGCGATATACTATATTTTAATATTTAATGTTTTAAGAGGAAAGAGGAGAACAAGATGTGTGGATTTTTAGCCGCTGGTTCCAGTGAGTTTGCACCCAAGGCTTTTGCGGATGCCTTGGCTAAGCTGAACGATCGTGGACCTGATATGACCCGGACGATTTCAATGGATGACAAGGTCTTTGGCTTTAATCGCCTGGCCATCATGGACCTGTCTGAGCGGGGGATGCAGCCTTTCGTAAGTGGTGACTGCATCTTGGTCTGCAATGGCGAAATATACAACTATTATGCATTGGAAAAGAACTTGGCCCCAGAGTATGAGTTTGTCAGCAACAGTGACTGCGAAGTCTTGATTCCACTCTATAAGAAATATGGCCTGGATACAATGTGCAAGATGCTGGACGCGGAATTTGCCTTTGTCTTATACGACCAAACCACTAAGCGCGTTGTTGCCGCCCGCGACCCAGTTGGCATTCGACCAATGTTTTATGGTTATACCAAAGGCGAGCATAAGATGTCATTTGCCTCAACTGCCAAGGCGCTGATGGATCTTTGCGATGAGATCTATCCATTCCCGCCAGGCTACTACTATGATGGTGAAAAGTTCGTCTGTTACCATGACGCTACGACGGTTCAGAAGATGCGGACCGACGATTTTGCCACGGCAGCCAGCACACTGCGCGAAAAATTGGTTGAAGCCGTTCGCAAGCGCCTAAACTCTGATGCGCCTGTTGGCTACCTGCTGTCTGGTGGCCTGGACTCATCCTTGGTCTGCTCGATTGCTACTAAGCTTTTGGGCAAGCCGATTCGGACCTTTGCAATTGGGATGGACCGCAACCCGATCGATCTCAAGTACGCGCGTGAGGTTGCCGACTATCTGGGAACTGACCATACCGAATTTATCATGACGCGAGAAGACGTGCTCAACGCTTTGCATGAGGTTATCTACCAGTTGGAAACCTGGGACATTACGACGATTCGGGCCTCAATCGGGATGTACCTGCTTTGCAAGAACATTCATGAAAACACTGATTTGAAGGTAATCTTGACTGGTGAATGTTCTGATGAGCTGTTTGGCTACAAGTACACGGACTTTGCTCCCAACGCGGAAGAATTCCAAAAAGAATCATTGAAACGGGTGCACGAGCTGTACATGTATGATGTTTTGCGGGCTGACCGCTGCATTTCCTCCAACTCTTTGGAAGGCCGGGTACCATTTGCGGACCTGGACTTTGTCGAATATGCGCTGTCAACTGATCCAGAACTGAAGATGAACCACTATCACAAGGGCAAGTATCTGCTGCGGCAAGCATTTGCTGGACAGGGATATCTGCCAGACGACATCATCATGCGGGAAAAGGCGGCCTTTAGCGATGCGGTTGGTCACTCATTGGTTGATGACTTGAAGGACTATGCCGAAACGCTCTACACTGATGAAGACGTGGCCAACGCCAAGGAAAAGTATCCATACTGCACGCCATTTACCAAAGAGTCGCTGCTGTATCGCGATATTTTTGAGGAATATTTCCCGGGAAAAGCAAAATGGATCAAGGACTTCTGGATGCCAAACAAGGAATGGGAGAACTGTGACGTTGACGATCCAAGCGCACGGGTCCTCAAAAACTATGGTGCCAGTGGTGAATAAAGCAGATTGCCGTAATAGATAAAAGCGTCATCTCAGACGGGGCTTGTCATAACAGCCTTGCATCTTGAGGTGGCGCTTTTAGCTTGCGATTAAGATTCTGATTGGCCTGGCTTGTAAAATTTGACTGTTGAAGCAGGGGGATTCTTCCACCGATTAGGCTTCAGCAGCGGAATGGCTAGGACTTAATTGAAGAATTGGGCTTCTCGCCAAAAGTGATGTCGTTAAACAGCAGCCGCATCTCTGCCGGTATGAAATCAGTGACTTTGGCCGCCAGCTGTTGAGGACTTGTCTGCATCTCCTCGTCAAACCAGGTCAGCAACCCATTATAGATGCCGCCAATATGGTAGGCCGCCTGCCAGCGCTCGACGTTTTCAAACTGCTGAAAGCTCTGTTTAAGAACTGGCAGCAGCTGAATGCTCAAGCCGGCATGATGAAGGATGAGGATATCGTTTTGGCGCTGTTTGAGCTCATTGAAAAGAAACTCCAGATAGGCTTGATAGGTCAGTGGTGCACTGGCGGCAAAATGCTGACGATGTTTGGCCAGTAATCTTGCGTAGTAGTATTGGGCCAGCTGCTGTTTGCTGGAAAAGTGGCGATAGTAGGTTGAGCGATTAACCCCGGCTTTTTCAGTAAGTTGGCTGATCGTAATCTGGTCGAATTCATGGTCTTTTAGTAGGATCAATAAGGCTTGTGCAAGATAGTCGCACATCATAGCCGACGTCGTATTCTTTCTTCGCATTAAGCGACAAAACTCCCTTCATGTTGCAGATACTGGTAATCAATTGAATTAAGCAACAAATGTCTCTAAAATGATTCTTGCTTAAAATTTTTGAAAAGTCAATGGTGAACAAATGAAAGCAAAAACGGGACTGTTTCTATACGCGCTGGTGCTGAGCGGCTGCATTGCCATGGTAGCATTTGCCTTTCTTTTTACTGAAAATGGACTTTGGGAACTGCTTTGGCAAGAGATACCACGTCATTTGCACGATGCTCGTTACTATCGCGAACTATTGATCATAATCGGTACATGCCTACTGCTGATCGTAAAAAAGCATTGGGGCAACGTGCCGCATAACGCGCACAGTGTCATGGGCGAGCTGCGGCAGACGCACACGGTCGACTACACGCAGGCCTGGCGCAATATGGTGGCATCGCTGGTCGTTTTAGCGTTTGGGGCTGGCGTGGGGCCGGAAGCAACGCTGGTGGGGATTGTCATCTCTTATTCGATCTGGGAAGCCGACAAGCTGCGTTGGGTAACCAAAAATCAAGCTGCATTTCAAAACGCGCCTTTGAAACAGAAGCTAATCATGCTTTGCTGTCCATACCGCTACCTGCTGTCTGGCAAGGAGGAAAATCATCTGCAGCAAGTCGTCAAGCATAAGAAACTGTTTGATGGATTGCTGATTGTCAATGGGGTGGCACTGTTTTGGCTGATGGTGCAGCTGACCGATCAGCCAAGCTTTATCACCAAGGTTGGTGCTAGTCATTGGCAGGTCCATGAGCTTTGGCTGATGCCGGTTTTGATGGCGTATGGCTGGCTGTTTGGCAAAATATATCGCTGGCTGACTCAGCACCTGCAGGATTGGCTGACGCGGTTCTGGCAGCCAGGGCTAAGCGCGCGGGTCGTGATGGCGGCAGCCGTAATGGCGTTTGTTGCCTGGTATTTCCCGCAGCTGTTATTTTCTGGCCAGCATTCTCTGCATTGGGCCGTTAGTCTGGGGCTGCGGGAATCAACATTGATGCTGCTGGGGCTGGCCGCTTTAAAGCTGTTCTTTTTGGACGTCTGTTTATGGGGCAGCTGGACGGGTGGTAATATCTTCCCGATTGTTTTTGCCGCGCTGCTGAATGGTTTCGCGATTGCCCAGCTGCTGCCAGCAAACGACACTACCTTGATCGTAATGCTGGTGGGGATTTCTTCTGGGATCAGCTTGCTGGGCAATATCTGGCTGGCCGGGATCTTCATGATGCTATTCTTCCCAACGAATCTATGGCCGGTCGCCATTTTGCTCATGCTGATTTGGCTGGCTGGACAACGACTCATGAAACGATTTGTCAAAGATAAGCCGATTAGTGCAGACAAGTCGGGTAACTGACGATATTGTCATTGATTTGCCAAGCATTCGAAATGGAATTGACCGCTGTCAGTATCATTGAACGCTGATCGTCAAACCTGTGCTTGGCCGATGCTCACAGCAACAAGAAAGCAGTTCGCTGATAGTTCAACATGCTTGAGCAATGGTGGTAATGATTGAACTAGTTTAGCATTGGCAACAGCCAGCAGTCGATTTAGGCCAGCTAATGATTGCCGCGACTGACTCATTGATGATAAGTGCCTTACTCAGTGGTCATGGCAGTTGAGAGCAAACTGAACAGTTATAATGACCCCATTTGGCACGTATTATGCAAAAAATCCTGCATAAAACATATGATAAAAAAATCATTACCTACTTTTCTTAAAAAACGCTGTATAAGTAGGTAAAAATCAATGTATATCGAGTTAGGGGTCCCTAACATTACCTACTATTTGATAAAAATCGCCTAATAGTAGGTAATTCACAAAGTCGGTCTGGCCCAATCGCCCCGTAAATATACAACATTACCTACTATTTCGACAAAAGGCGTCAGAAGTAGGTAAAGTCAGGCAGACCGCGTATGCAGCTACCTACTTTCCGCGAAAAATCAAGGAATAGTAGGTAATTTCCGACCATCAGCTGTTCACGAGCAGTTTTCCTTCACAAATTCAGCGATTTCGTGATCAAATCAATCCCGATCTGCTGGCTTTTGAACAAACATCATAAACAGTTGCGAACGCTAGACGTCTTAGAAATGACAGTCATAAGTTTGAGGTGTCGATCAACTGTCAGAGTCTTCTGTATCTAGCCAAGTTTTCATTATCAAATTACAAAAAATAGCACTAGCTCAGGCTTTCGATGTCTGAGTCTAGTGCTATTTGCATATGTGAATCCTTATCAATCAAAACTACTGCTTATCTTGGTCAAGCAGCTCGAATGAATGCTTTTCCTTACCGATCTGCTTCCAGATATCAATGATCAAAACGTCCATAATCAAGGCGCCAATGATAAACAAAACATATGAATACTTGGTCCCAATGGCAGTCTGAACGACGGTGCTTTGGTGAGGCATTTGCGCAGCAGTGATTGCTAGAATCGTGGAGACACAGGCGGTTCCGATTGAGCCGGCATACTGCTGCAGTGTACTGAACAAGGCATTGCCATCACCAACCAGCTGCGGTTTTAGATGCTGCAGTCCATAGGTCATGACATTGTTGAATAAGAAGCCGAAACCGACCATGTAGACCGCGTAAAAGATCGTCAGCGACCACATTGAGAGATGGCTGCTAAATGCATACATCAAGATCACGGCCAGGTTGGTAAAAAGCGCGCCAAAGATCAGCGGCTTCTTGATTCCTGATTGATCCAGCAGGCGGCCAGTCAGCGGCAGCAGGACAGCTGAGATCAGTGCCCCGAGCAAGAGCATCAGGCCAGCGACAAAAGAATTCTGGTGCAGCGTTAATTGAGCACAGTTTGGCAAAAGGAACGTCATACCGATTTGAATGAACTGAACCATGAAATACAGCAATAGACATGGCAGATAGATCGGGTCAGCAAAGACATTGGTATTGACCAGCGGATGTTTGCGATGCGAGGTCAGGTAGCCGAACATAATCAAGGCAGCCACTGCGACAATGACGTTTCCGTAAAAGGCTGGTGAGCCAAAGCCGCTGGTACCAACGCTGTTTAGTCCCATTTCCAGGCAGATGAAGCCAATGGCAACCAGCAGATACTGCAAAAACTGGAAACGGACGGCAATTGGGTGATCGATCTGCTGAATGTTGGCAATCCCGATCAGGCCAAAAATGATCCCAATTGGCAGGACGATCCAAAAAATCACGCGCCAGTTGATGAATTGATTAACCAGGCCGCCATAAGTTGGTCCTAAAGAAGGTGCCAGCCCGATTACCATTCCACCCAGGCCGGCGTAGGTTCCCTGCATGGCAAATGGAATCTGCTGCATAATGACGAAAAACAGTAGCGGCATTGCCAGCCCAGTACTGATCCCTTGAATTAAACGGCCTAACAGCAGCATCCATAATTGAGGCGCCAGGGCACAAAGCAGACCGCCAGTGATAAATGCCAGAGTAGATGCAGCAATCAAGCCGCGCAGTTTAAAGCGACGCTGCAGAAAAGCTGCCAGGACAACGGTTAGGGCGACAGTCAGCAGATAGCCGGTCGTGACCCACTGAACGGCATTTAGACTTTGGTGAAAATCACGCATCAAAGTTGGAAACGTAACATTCATTGAGGTTTCAACCAAGACACCGCAAAATGCCAGGCCGGCAATACCAATAATTGACAGATTGGTTTTCTTGGTAACCTGATGTTCGTTCGTTTGCTCCATAAAAATCAAATTCCCCTTTCTCAAATAAAAAAACTGACACTGGGAAGGCAAAAATGCTTTTCCTAGTGTCAGTCTGACTTACGGATATACAAGCGAAAGTTATGTCTTAACTATACCACTTTCGAAAATTTTTCGTAAATTAAAAAATCATGATAATTAGGACTCAAACCGGTCAAATGTCTTGCCCAAGCAGGTTATGAGCGAATGGGACATAACGGCTGACTGGCTTGACAATAACCTCGTAAAGATTTGCTAGACGTGTCGCTAAAACGCGCTGATCGGATCCTAAATGACAAATATCGTGGAACGAATTCAAACAGCCGTTGCCTAGCCGCGTTGGAGACTTCACCTCGGCGTCATTTGTCCGAGGCGGTTTTATCCGTTGCCTAGCCGCGTTGGAGACTTCACCTCGGCGTCATCTGTCTGAGGCGGTTTTATCCGTTGCCTAGCCGCGTTGAGAAGTTTCACCTCGGCGTCATCTGTCCGAGGCGGTTTTATCGTTGCCTAGCCGCGTTGGGAAGCTCCGGACTGTGGGATCTGGATTATCGTTGCCTTCAATCGTTGCCTAGCCGCGTTGGAGACTTCACCTCGGCGTCATCTGTCCGAGGTGGTTTTATCCGTTGACTAAACGCGTTGGGAAGCTCCGGTTGTCGCGTCCAGTCTTGAGCCATCATTCGGCGTAAAGTGCATCAATGGGCCATCAATCTGCGCGTCATAGTCGATTGCGACGTCCAAGCCATTGAAAAACCAATAGTCAAAGGCCTGAATGTAGTAATGAATGCCATCGACGACTTGATCAACGACGGGGTCAACGGGATGATCACAGCGGCCGATGCCTTGTGAAAAACCTTGATGGGCATTGGTTTCACCATAGCCCTTGCCAAACAGTTTGATGCCGTTGCCAGGCTTAAGATGCATTTCGTTTTGAAACCATTCACTGGCTTGCGGGGTCATGGTAATCTTGGTTAATTTCTTTTCAGTCATAAGAAAGCGCCTTCCTTAAAATGTTTGCTTTTAGCCTAACATGATACCAGCAGTTTGTCGCCTGGCTTGCTTGATAAATCGTAAATTTGATTAAAAAGTTGGTTGCTTGGATTTTACAGCAGTAATTTTTAATAACCGACCCCATTTTTTTAAAGTTTTGCTAAAATAAGGTGTTGAAGAAACAACCATCGAGATCTGCATTCCTGAAAAGGCGGCTGATCTTTTTTGATTGCGTGCTGTTTAAGCTCGATTAACCGGCAGCATGTGATCGATGTCTAAGCGATGAACCAGCAAGACATTGGTTGAAGGGGGAAAAACTATGGCTGAAAAGCAAGCCAAACTATTGAAAATGCTGAGTGAGGGATCATTAAACGAGCGGATGTTTAATGCCAGCTTTGGTCTGCGCCTGGAAGAGCACCGGATTTTAACCAATGGCCGGGCCAGTCGCTACGAATATCCCAAGAACCTCAGCTCACGCAAAACCAATCCATATCTTTTGAGCGGCTTTTCCGATAATTTAATGGAATTTACCACGCCAATCGTCAGAGGGAGCAAGGCCACCTGTCAGCAGTTAAAGGTCTTAGAACAGATCGTTGACAGTCAGCTGCATGAAGATGAACGGATCTGGCCATTGAGTCTGGCACCAGCACCAGAGTATCAGCACGATCTGGAATATGTCGGCAACAACTGCTCACAGCCGTGGAACAAGGAATACACCAACTACCTGCGCGAAAAATATGGCATTAAGCGGATGATGCTGGGAGGCGCGCATATTGGCTTTAACCTGGACCAAGAGCTGCTCAACGCCTTGTATGACGAGACTTTTAAGGACGATTTTGCCAGCCAGGCCGATTTTCAAAACGCGGTCTACTTCAAAATGGCCCAGTGCTTCTGTCTATGGCGGTGGCTGTTTACCTATCTATACGGTGCCAGTCCGGTTTCAGAAGCCGTTGAACACGATATGCCAGATCACATCAACCTGCCAGTGCGCAGCTTCCGTAACAGTACTTATGGCTACGATAACCTGCCTGATGAACGCCCCAGCTATGAAAGTCTGGAAATCTTTGTCGACCAGATCTCAAAGTTTTTGGAGGATGGTACTTACTATGGTCCGCAAGAATTCTTTGGTCCGGTTCGGCTGCACGGTAAGCATGATGATGACAGTCTGCGCCAGATCGTTAAGGACGGCATTCAATTCATCAGTTTTCGTTCATTTGATCTGGATCCATTTGCCAAAGGCGGCATTAGTGAAGATACGCTGAACTTTTTGGAATTGTTTATGCTTTACACTTTGGTTTCGCCAATGCCGGAAAACCTTAGCGAAAAAATGCAGCAGGCGGTTGAGCGCAATAATGAGGTCGCTTTGCAGGCACCGGATGAACAGACTGACTGGATGCGTGATGAGGCCATGGAATTGATTGAACGTCTGGAACAATTCTGCAGTCAGTTCAATGCACCGCGCGAATACAAGCTGGCATTGAGTTTCGTTAAGCGGCGGGTAGAAGATCCAACGCTGACGATCGGTGGCCAGGTAGCGGAAAAACTGGCGAAGGGCGACCTGTTGAGTTTCGGCCTCAAGATTGCCAATGACCGCTATACCAGTTTCGTGCGCTCGCCACATCCATTGCAGGCGCTGGCTGGCCAGTATTCCGACAGTGTTCAGAAGTTGATTAAGATTGCCATCATGAGCGGGGTCCACGTTGATTTTGAAGATCCGCTAAAGCTCAGTGTCGGCAATCGCGTTGAGACCTTTGACGCGCAGGCTGATCTTGATCTTTCCCGGGGTGCTTTGGATTACTTGTTGAACCTGTTCCCAGAATTGGAAGGTAATTTGGCTGAATAGCAAAAAGCAGTTGGGAGGCGCGCCCTGAATGGGAAGCGCCTTTTATGTTACGATGCGGTTTAGCTTGATAAATCTATGCTGCAGTAACTGCTTGGACTCACCAGGCTGTTTGCTTGATCAGATAGTAACGCCGCTCTAGGTTGCCCTGGTCAGGTGATGTCATGCCGGCTGCTTGCCTTAAACCAGTTGTTTGGCTTGGCGGGGGATGCTGTGCCGCGTGTCTGCATAATCGCCTCACGCAGGCCGCATTAATTTTCAACCCGTACTTGCATAATCATGTCATGCCGGCTGGATTAATTTTTAAAATGAGAGGACGATGGATTTTGCGTAAGCTTGGAATTATTGGACTTGGCAACGTTGGCGCGCTGTTGGCCAATCTGCTGGTGGCACGGCAGGCTGTTGATGAGCTGGTTTTGATTGATACCGACAGTGATCTGGCAGTCGGGCTGCAAAATGATCTGCTTGATGGTGTGTCGGCACTGGCAGTTCAGCCAACGATCAAAGTACAGGATTACGCGGCGCTCAAGGATGCGGACGCCGTTGTCTTGGCAATTGGCAAGGCGGAATTGTTAAAAGAGCAGCGGTTTGCTGAATTGACCGATGTTGGGAAGATGATGCGCCAGATTGCACCGCTGATCAAGCAGAGCGGCTTTAGCGGGGTACTGCTCAATCTGGCCAATCCCAACGAGGCAGCCACGGCCTATCTGCAATATTTAACGGAACTGCCGCGGCCAAAAGTAATCGGGCTGGGAACGGTTCTGGATACCGCGCGCCTGCACCGAGCCATTGCCGATCAGGTCCATGTCGCGCCCAGTGCAGTGACTGGCTTTATCTATGGCCAGCATGATGGCGAGGCCGTGCCAATCTGGTCAACGTTTCGCATCAATGGCCAACCATTGGAAAAGCCGGTAATGGGACAAAAAATCGATCCGCACCAAAGCGAGATTCAAGCTAAGCTGAATGGCTGGTATGCAATCAAAGGTCAAGGGCAAGACGTCAGCGGGATGGCATTATGGACGATGCGAATTCTGCAGGCAGTTTTGTCAGATGAACAGGTCAGTCTCCCTGTGGCGCTTTATCAGCCGCAGTATCAAAGCTATCTGAGTTTTGCCGCGCAGCTTGGTCGACGGGGTGTTGGCAACTATACGCTTTTGCCATTGCGGCCATTGGAGGAAGATCAGCTCAAAGTTGCGGCCCAAAACATTCAAGATCAGCTGAACGTCCTGCTTGAACTGCCAACTGAAGACTAGGTTAGGGCGTTTCGTTAATACGGGCATAAAGTCAGGCCGTTGCTTTTGCTGATGAAAGTCGCTCCAGTATTTTAGCTGGTCGCATCAATCAAAAAGATCATCACGGTCGCGTTAGGCTCGGGATGATCTTTTTAGTTTGCAGGCATAATTGAAGATTGGCAAAATTCATGATTACGCTTATTTGGCAACTTATACTGTTACTTCCTAATTTGTTGGGTCAGGTGGGGGTCGTTAGCGAGATTCGCAAGCAGATTTAGTTTAGCGATACTGTCGGCGGGCTGGCGCATGGTAATGGTTCATAAACTTCATCAAGTCATCAAACGAATAGGCGAAATGGATCGCATCCAGATATGACTGTTCCAAAAAGCCAGTATCATGCATGCGTCTCAGCATATTGCGCAATGGATCGTAAAAACCGTTGACGTTATAAAGCGCAGTTGGTTTGGCATTATCGCCCAATGACATCCATGAAAAGGCCTCGCTGATTTCTTCCAGCGTGCCGATTCCACCAGGCAGCGCCACCAGTCCGTCCGCGAGATCCATCATCAAATCCTTGCGCACGTCCATATTGGAAACGATTTTGAGATCCTCAACGCGGTCCAGTGCAGTTTGGCGTTCATACAGCTGTCTGGTGATGACGCCATGGACTTTGCCTCCATTATCCAGTACAGCATTGGCAATCACGCCCATGGTTCCATATTTGCCGCCGCCATAGACCAGCTCAATGCCATTTTGCGCCATCTTTTTGCCAAACGCCGCGGCCCTTGCTTGGTAGATGGGATCGTTGCCTAGATGCGCACCACAGTAAACGGCTAAACTCTTAATCATCAAATCGCTTCTTTCCATTTTTTATTTTAATTGTAAACCGATTGATCCATTGTTGCTGATGTTTTATCAAAGATGAGAATCGGTCAGCAGTTTTAATTATGCCTAGCCGAAAATCCCGTGACTTTAGTCATGGGATGGATAGGCTCACTCAACGCCAATTTGGACACTTTTTCTTTAGTCATTAAGAACACCTCAATCGTTATAGTCATTAGCTGATGATATAATTCAATTAAAGGAGGTGAAAAAATGAAGTCAATGGCACAGTTAGAATATCATTATGGATTGAAGGTTCGTATCTATCCGAGTGATTACCAGAAACAAATAATCAAGGTTAACAGCGATGCCAGTCGTTTCGTCTATAATGAGATGGTTGCGATCGGTAAAGAGCTCTGGCAATTAAACCGAGTAAAACTGTCGATTGATACGGTTCAAGATCGGATCCAACAGCTAAAGCTTCGTCAAAACGCTAAGCAGATGTCAAATCATTTCCAGTTTTTAGAAGATAAGCGCATTGACAGTCTTGCTAAGGCTAATGCCATTCAAAACTATCACAAGGCTTGGAACGCTTTTCGCAAGGTTCATGAAACCGGTGTGCCAAAATTTCATCGTAAAAGCTATGCTTGGCGATACCAGACCAACTGTCAATATCCAAAACAAAAGACGGCCCGGCTAGACAACGGTACCGTCCGCTTTGAAGACCGCAAACATATTGAGGTGCCTAAACTAGGACGTTTGCGGATCAAAGGCGCTCAGCAGCGACTATTGGATCGTCAAGGCGAAACACGCATTGGTACGGTGACCATTTCCAAAGATGCTGCCGATCGATTCTTTTTGTCGCTGCAATTAGGTTCCGATACACCGTTTGTTCCTAAGCTTAGCCGCACTAATCGGCAAATTGGCATTGACCTAAACACAGAAAACTTTCTGACTGCCAGTGATGGTCGAACCATCGCTAACCCACGCTACTATCGAACAATCAAGGGAAAATTAGCTAAAGCACAGCGCACTCTTTCACGCCGCCAGCGCCGGGCTAAAAAAGAGCAGCGTTCCTTGCGGGAAAGCAAAAACTACCAGAAGCAACGTTTGTTAGTCGCTAAGATCCATGCACGGGTATTTGACCGCCGCCATGATTTTCTCCAACGCACATCTACAGCACTGATCAAGAACCAAGATCTCGTTGTAGCTGAAGAATTGAGGAGTAAGAATCTGTTAAAAAATCATGCCTTGGCAATGAGCATCAGTGATGTTGGCTGGCGGTCTTTCTTGGGTATGTTGTCATACAAAGCCGACCTTTATGACCGTCAATTTATCACGGTCAGCCCTAAAAACACGACCCAAACCTGTCATGACTGTGGCTTTGTAATGGGAAGTGACGGAACCGAAAAGCTGACCCTGGCAGATCGTGAATGGGTATGTCCACAGTGCCATGTTCATCATATCCGCGATTACAATGCAGCACTAAATATTCTAGAAAAAGGACTCCAGAAACAACAAAAAGCCTAGTCAAAAAGCTAGGCTCATTCCTATGGCAACCTGGGAATGTAAAAGGCATTGGTAATTAGATGATCACTGCTCAAGCAACTGCGGCTGTTTGAGTAAATCGTCCGTATCTATGCAAATTGTGGTTCAGACACTCAATACAGGGGTGTTTGCCCACAAGCCATCGACTTTAGCCGATGGTGGTTGACCATCATCGTACCGGCTGGCAGGATAATCGGAATCGGCCAGTGGTTGTTAACTGGAAGATGATCGTTATAATTGGCGGGACCGTTTCTGAAATCAATGATCTGGCAGTGAAAAAGGCTCTAGCTTGATCATGGCATGCCACATTAACTACATTTGCTACCCCAGTGATCCTAATGACCAATTAGCCGATCTATCAGTAACGAAAAATATTGCCACGGTGGACGTAACGGTAAATAGCCGGATTATCAACAATGAAGGTGGGTCTTAGTGATTCTGGTAGTGGGGAGCCGCTTAATTAAAGAGCTAAGGTGCCTGATTAGCGAAGATGAAGGTGGGCCTTAGTGATTCTGGTAGTGGGGAGCCGCTTAATTAAAGAGCTAAAATGCCTGATTAGCGAAGATGAAGGCGGGCCTTAGTGATTCTGGTAGTGGGGAGCCGCTTAACTAAAGAGTTAAAGTGCCTGATTAGCGACGATGAAGGCGGGCCTTAGTGATTCTGGTAGTGGGGAGCCGCTTAATTAAAGAGCTAAGGTGCCTGATTAGCGACGATTATGCAAAAAAATCTGCATAAAAACATATGACAAATTTATCATTACCTACTTTTCTTAAAAAAAGCTGTATAAGTAGGTAAAAAGCAATGTATATCAAGTTAGGGAACCCTAACACTACCTACTATTTGATAAAAATCGTCCAATAGTAGGTAATTCACAAAGTCGGTCTGATCCAATCATCCCTTAAATATACAATTTTACTGATGATTACCTACTATTTCGGAAAAAGGCTTTGGAAGTAGGTAAAGTTAGGCGAGCCGAATATTCACTTTACCTACTTTCGGACAAAAAACAGCGTGAAGTAGGTAAATTTATCCCCTCAACCCCATGAATGCCCATATTTTCTCACAAGATCAACCGCTTTATGGGAACAGACTGATCAAGATTGACTGAAAAGCTGTTGATGGTGACTCGGACAATGAGAAAGTGGTTGTGTCGGGAGTTTGAAACACATTGTTGATGACAGCCTGGACAATGAAAAGTCAACCGTAAACAGATGAAATCGCCCGAACAGCAATGAAAGAAAGCAATGTCATTAGCAAGCGCGGGTTCGTTTGGCAGTGGAGTCACAATGGCGTTTGGAGGCAATGTCGAACGCTCGTCAACCACATTTCGTAGTGATATTGGGGAGCTTCCTGATATCATTTGAACAATCGTCAGCCACATTTGACAGTGGAGTCATAATGGCGTTTGGAGGCTATGCCAAATGCTTGTCAGCTATATTTGACGTTGAAAGCACCACGGTTTCTGGGAGCTGCCAGACATATTTCGAATGCTTGTCAGCCACATTTTGTAGTGATATTGGGGAGCTTCCTGATATCTTTTGAACAATCGTCAGCCACATTTGGCAGTGGAGTCACAATGGCGTTTGGAGGCAATGTCGAACGCTCGTCAACCACATTTCGTAGTGAAATCGCCGCAGCTTTTGGAAAATCAGGAGGCCCACCGAACTCATCAGCTGCCATTAAACCGGCTTAAGCCAAATTGTTCTAAACTTATTTCAATGGCGGCTCGGACCGACCCAAAATAGTCAAATCGATGCAGTTTTCGTTTTGAGGGTGGCCTGCACACCAATGTCAATTAATCAAACCAGTGCCATCGTTAAGACTAAAGGCAATAAAAAAACGGCGTCCGTCGCGGAACGTCGTGAATTAGACATAACGTAATTGAATTAATTATTGCACAGGTTGAATATAGTAGACTTGGTCATCGGCTTCATCGATCAGCTTGGCGGGGCGCTGTTCATTGGCTTGAATCGTAATGTGATAGCCAAACTTGTCCAGATAGACGAGCTGTTCGGCGCTAACCTGCTGAACGGTAGCCGGAATCAATTGGTTGTCGATTCCCAGCTTGAGTTCTGGCGAGATCGTAATAATGTGTGAACGGTCACGCTCTTCATCATAGTATTTCCAGGTACCGGCATAGAAAACGGGCAAGGCCGCGACGGGATGATTCTGTTTCTTAGATCGGCTGAAACCAAACGAACTGGTGATTCCAGCCATTAGTCCCGCACCGAAAAGCAACATTCCTTTTTTCTTCATTCTGCTCAATCCCCTTCAATTTAACTTGATTTTTCATTTGATCATAAATTTACGATTTTAATTATACACAGCTTTGTGTTATAGAAAGATTTCATTTCTGTTAAAAACTGGAAATAATTGTTAGAATGAAACGTAGCAATTGTAAAGGAGTGATCGAATTGCTGAAATTGGGGATTATTGGAACTAACATTATTACTGATCAAATGCTTGACGCGGCTAAGACCACGGGCAAGTACGAACTGACGGCGGTTTACTCGCGAACTGAGGAACATGCCGAAAAGTTTGGCAAGCCATATGGAGCCACGCAGTTTTTTGACAGCTTGGAAGATTTCTTTGATGAAGGCGACTTTGACGTGGTCTACGTTGCCTCACCAAACAGCCTGCATTATGAACAGGTTCGCTTAGCAATCGAAAATGACAAATTCGTAATCGTTGAAAAGCCAGCCTTTGTCAACCCAAACGAATTTGAGGGCATTGAATCGCTTTTGGCAGCCCACCCAAAGGCCCGTGTCGTTGAAGCTGCTCGTCATATTCACACGGGTCTTTTCCATGCGGCTGAAGAACAGCTCAAGCAGATGCCGGTTATTCAAGGTGCCAACATTACGGTAATGAAGTATTCTTCTCGCTATGACAAGGTAGTTGCCGGCGACAAGCCATATCCAAACATCTTCACGGCTGAATTTGCCGGTGGGGCATTGATGGACCTGGGTGTTTACGCTGTTTATGGTGCCGTTACTCTGTTTGGCGTTCCGGACAGTGTCGTGCTGTTCCCAACGATGGTCGCAAGCGGTGTTGATGGGATGGATACCGCCATTTTGAAGTATGACAAGTTTGCCGTAACGCTGAACTTTGGTAAGACGGCCAACTCGCATCTGGTTTCTGAAGTGTACGGTCTTAAGGATACGCTGGTCTTTGACTCAATCTTTGACACGACCAAAGTAACCTACTATGACAGTGAAAAGCAGGCCCACCCACTGGAAGCCAAGTACTACGAAAACTCAATGGTTGATGAGCTTAACGATTTTGCTGATCTGTTCAATGATCCAGAAAATCCAGAACAGCAGGCTAAATACCGTCGCTGGTTCGATCTGGCGCGCAAGGTCAACACGGTAATGTATGATCTGCGTCGCTCGGCTGAATTGACTTTCCCAGCTGACGATAATCGCTAGACATCAACTGACTAAATTAAAGGATGGATATCTGTTGATCGAACAATTTCAACAACTTTTTGATGAAAAAGGTTTCCAGCAGCCAACGCAGATTCAAACTGCGGTTGCTGAAACCCTAGCTTCTGGAAAATCAGTCTTAGGAATCGCGCCAACTGGTTCTGGTAAGACGCTGGCCTTTGCCTGGCCGCTCTTGCCTAAAGTTGAGCCCGGTGCCGGCGTTCAGATTCTGATTTTGGAACCATCACAGGAACTGGCAATTCAGACGACGGCAGTTTTGCGCGAATGGGCCAATCTGATCGGGGTCAAGGTGCGCTCGCTGACTGGTGGTGCCAATCTGCGGCGGCAAGTGGCAATGCTTAAAAAACAGCACCCCGATGTCGTTGTCGGGACGCCGGGACGCGTGCTGCATATGCTGGACAACCGCGATTTGAAGCTTGACCGGCTGAAGACGCTGGTGATTGATGAAGCCGATGATCTGTTGCGCGATGATACGCAGGCGGTGGTGGAAGACATTGAACGCGCCACCCCCATCAACGCGCAATTGGCCTTTTTCTCGGCAACGAGTTCGGCAGCCTTTGATCAGCTCAGCGTCATGTTTGGCCGCGACATCATCACTTATGACGTTCGTGAAACGGATCAAAGCCGTGGACCGGTTCGGCATGGCTTGGTCTATGCACGAACGATGAGTCAAAAAACGGCGATGCTTAATCGGTTGAGTCACACCAAGGATTTTCGGGCGCTGGTCTTCTTTGACAGTGTCAAGACGCTGCACTACGCGGCCAGTCGCTTGAAGCATGAGCACGTCGCTTCGGCAACTCTGGGCGGCAAGCAGCGGCAGACAGAACGTGAAACGGCACTGCGCCAATTCCGCAAGCGTCAGTTAAAGCTGCTATTGACCACTGATGTCGCCGCGCGGGGGTTGGATATTCCCAAACTGCCAGCCGTGATCAATTTCGAACTGCCCACCACTGTCGATCAGTACGTGCATCGAACTGGGCGAACGGGACGGCAGGGTGAGCCTGGCTTGGTAATCAATCTGGGCAGTGATCATGATTTTCGTGATCTGAAAAAGCTGCTGGCCGATACCGACTATCAATTTACGGAATTAACGGTTGGTGAAAAAGCCGTCACCGATGAAAAGCCGGCCGATGGAGCAGCTAAAATGCCGGTGCGTAAAGAAGCCAGCCGTGCGATTCAAAAGGAGCAACGTGAAAGCAAGCGTGAGGTTAAAAAGAGCATTCACAATACGCTGGATGGCTTTTCGATGCCGGCTAAGCGCAAAAACCGCAAGAAGAATCGCAAAAACAAGGGAATTCGCCTCAAGCATCGTCGCATGGCGGAAAAACAATCTGATCAATAGTCTTGACAGCTGGCGGATATTGAGCTGAGCATTTTTTAAGTAAGTGAAGTCTCGGTTCCGCCTGGCTATCTCTGTCTGATAGGGGTGGCATCGCTTCAGACACAAGGCATGCTTGATTCGGATTCAACATTAAAGAGATATTGTTGACTTTACGATTGAACATAAATGTGCGACAATATTTCTTGTTGCGGTCCCATAGCATAATTGGATAGTGCATCCGCCTCCTAAGCGGTCGATTCCGGTTCGAATCCGGATGGGATCATTTAATTTAAATTGATTCAAGTCTTCAGCAAGTCGCCGTCCTTAATTGGGTAGCGGCTTGTTTTACGTTGAAGACTTAAATTTTTTGTTAAAGCCAACCGATGCCAGCCCATTCGCTCAGTCAATCTTGTCTTCGGTAATTTGCTCAGTCAATCTTGTCTTCGGTAACATGATCGGCCACGCAACACGGCTGCCGGTAATCTCTGGCGTCATTCAATGGCCTAAGCCTGGGGAATGACTTGCCTGCTCCTGTGCTGACAGCTGGTTAATGAAATTTGCCAGTCGCTGCTCGTTGCCCAATTCGGAAAATGCCGTGGATGATATTTAACTGTGGTCGATGACGCTTGGCGGCGATGAGTGACGATTAGCAATGATTCACTGTCATTTGTGGGGACTTTGATCATGCCAGGCCATGGCTCGCTGACATTTGACTGAGGGCGATGACGGTTGGCGGCGATTCAGTGGAGATTAGCCATGATTCACTGTCATTTACGGGGACTTTGATCATGGCAGGCCATGGCTCGCTGACATTTGACTGTGGTCGATGACGCTTGGCGGCGATTCAGTGACGGCTAACTATGATTCGATGGTGTCTGATCGGCGGCTTGTGAAGGAAATTAGGCATTTACCCGTTGCGCCCTTTGAATTTACCTACTTTACGCTGTTTTTTTGCCAATAGTAGGTAGCTGCATACGCGATTCATCTGACATTACCTACTTCTGAAGCCTTTTGTCAAAATAGTAGGTAAAAATGCATATTCTGGGGATGATTGGGCCAGACCGACTTTGTGAATTACCTACTATTGCGCAGTTTTTATCAAATAGTAGGTAATGTTAGGGATCCCTAACTTGATATACATTAATTTTTACCTACTATGCATTGGTTTTTCGAAAAAAGTAGGTAATGAGATTTCGCCAGCCATTATTATGCAGAAAATTTTGAATATTTGAGTCTAATTAGGTTCAATGCTGTGGAGTAGATGCCCGCATTCATGAAGAAGATCGATTTTGGCCCGTTGCAGACTTTTCGATTACAACGTTTGCTTCATTTTCGGCGCAAGGCAGATAAATGACCTCAGCAATTTTTGAAGTTTTATCTATTTGGGCGATATTTCGTTAAATGCAGGTAATGGGCGAGCAGGATAGGTGCCACGTCACAAATGAATGGACAAAAAAAGCGTGATAGCAGATCTGGTAAAATCTGGAATCACGCGATGCTGTTTGGTTTAAGAGCCGAATCTTCTCTTTAGAATTCGGAAACCCGGCTTCAAAGTCAGTAAGTTTAAGTTTTAGAGCGTATCTTTCGAGTCAGTGCTCGTGATCAGGCTCAGCTTGCGTTTGCCAGTCCGATCGATCTCATAAGTCTGACGATACCGGGCTTAGCGATTGGCAATTTTGTCGTTGGTTTTAAAGATCAGCCACTTGGAAAAGATATAGTTGGCAATCACGACGACGACATTGTCCAGAATCTTAACGACCAGCTGCTGGATTGCGGAGTCAAAGCCTAAAAGCGTCACCCCGACGTACATGAAGACGATATCGATCAAAAGCGTCAAGGCACGATAGAAATAGAATTTGATAAACTCCACGATAAAAGCGCGGAACGTCGTATAGTGCGAGCCAAAGACCCAGACCTTGTTCGTTAAATAAGCGACCAGAACGGAAACAAACCAGGCAATAATGTTGGCAAGCTGATAGTTCCAGTGAATGCCGGAACTGAGCCATTGGAACACGCCGATATTGACGATGGTTGTCACCACGCCCCAAAACAGGTAGGCAATGACGCTTTTATATTTATTCCATAATTCAGTCATTAGTCTTGAGCTGCCTTTTCTACCAGCTGCTTGGCAAACGCGTCCAGCTTGGTGATATCGTCTTGATCTGGTTCCAGGTTGATGTGAACGTTGTCAGCACCCTTAACGGCACCGGTCTGTTCAAAGGCCTCGCCAAACTTGTCAACAGCCAGGCAGAAGAAGTCTTCATAAAAAGTATCGCCTGAGCCGGCTACCCCATAAACCTTGCCGCTCAGATCCTCTTCTTTTAAGTCATCGAAAAAGTCCAGGCCTTCATCGGGCAGGGCACCTTCGTCATAAGTGTATGGGCAGACTACGCAGATGTCGACGTCTTCAAAATCAGCAGCGTCGGCCATCGTCATTTCGGTTTCTTCAACTTCAACGCCTTGGTTTTCCAAAGCTTCGGTAATAATATCGGCAACGTCTTCATTGTTACCAGTAATCGTGGCATATACGACCAATGCTTTTGCCATTGTTTTTCCCTCCACGTAAATAGATTCGTAAATAAATTCGCAACGGATAGTATAACACAGAATTATTTTGCGGCCGTGAGTGATATACTAAATAAGATATTAAAATTTATAAACTAAGGAGACTTTCTGGATGATTAGTTTAAAGTCACCACGCGAAATTGAAGCGATGGAAAAGTCCGGTGCCGTTTTAGCAGGGATGCACATTGGGGTGCGCGAAATCATTCGGCCTGGCATTTCCAGCTGGGTAATTGAAGAATTTGCTCGTGAATACTTCAAAAAGGCGCATGCAATTGCCGCTCAGATTGGTTTTGAAGGCTACAAATACGCAACCTGCATCAGCGTTAACGATGAAATCTGCCACGGTTTTCCCCGCAAAAAGCTGATCTTTAAGGACAACGATCTGGTTAAGGTTGATACGGTCGTGAACCTGGATGGCGCCTACAGTGATTCCTGCTGGTCATACGCGGTTGGCAAGGCCAGTGATGAGGTCAAGCGCTTGATGGACGTTACTTACAAGTCATTGTATCTGGGAATCGATCAGTGCAAGGTCGGCAACCGGATTGGTGACATTGGCGCGGCCATTCAGCACTACACGGAAGATGAGAACGGCTATGGCGACGTACGCGAATTTGTTGGCCATGGTATTGGACCAACGATGCACGAGGATCCAATGGTACCTCACTATGGCAAGGCGGGGCAGGGAATTCGGCTGCGCAACGGGATGACCATTACGGTAGAACCCATGATCAACACCGGTACCTGGGAAGCTGATACCAGTGATCCAAGCGGCTGGCTGGCCAAAACGGCAGATGGTGGCCTGAGCTGTCAATACGAACACTCACTGGTAGTTACCGACAAAGGCCCTAAGATCTTGACTTCCCAAGATCCAGAAGCCGATGCCGCTTATCTGTACGATGACAACTACGCTGAATACTTGGCGCACTACGCTAAGCTGGCCAAGGAAGTTGCCAAAAAGTACATGAAATAGTCCATAAGATAATTACGCGTTACTAAAGACGTGATGCCTTGGTTTGCTGCCAAGATCCACCACGTCTTTTATTTATAATGGGTGCAAGATGAGTAAAGCGATACGAAGAACTTTAATTGGCTTAGCCAGTATTTTATTAGTGATGAATCTGTGGATGTGGGATAGTCGGCTGCCATTTGTCGGCTATCAGGAAAATAATACCCACATGATGATTCTGCAGCTGATTCACGTTGTTTTGATCGTTAGTGAACTTTTGATTTTGATGCTGCTGGGCAAGATGATGACGCGGCTGCGATTGGCTAAAGTCCGTGTCGTCAGCAGCTGGCTGTTGATGGTGACCATTGGCATCTTGGCAGTCTGGCTGGATTTGTTTTGGAAGAAAAGTTTCCAGTTCAGCAGTCTTTTAGATGCCGTCATGCCGATTACGCGCAACGCCATGCCGCTGGCAACCGCTTTCATCCTGGGGGGGGTAAGCAGTCGCTGGCTGGTTGACCTCAAGTTAAATCAGCGAATGGGCCTGATTTTGGCGATTCTGCTGCTGTTTTTGACGACAACGGTCTATAATCGCGACCTCTGGGGATTGGGCAGCGGCAATACGATTTTAAGCACGCTGCTGATTTTATCATTGGGCGCGATGACTGCCGAGTGGCGACCGCATTCAAAGCGCAGGCTGCTCTTGGCTGCTGGCGGTCTGTTGGCGGCAACCGGTGTGATGGCGATGATTATGCCTAAGATCTCAATCATGCTGCATAATGACATGTCAACGGCCAGCCGGATTGCCAGTTTGAACAATTTCTGCCTGATCATCGTGGCGCTGCTGCTGAGTCTGGCTTTGAGCATGCCTGGCTATTTAGCTGATGAGGTTGAGTCAGTAGTCAGCGATCGGCATAACGAGGCATACTGGATTACGCTGGGAACGGTGGCGATTGCCCAACAGCCATTGCTTGAACAGCATTTTATCGGTTTGGCGGCTGGGCATTTTGAAAATTTGATTGCCAAAATGGGGCTTTTATTGGCAAGTGCGGTCATCGTTATTATCGCGGGCGGGCTGCTGCGCTGGGGTGGCAAATGGCTGCTGGAACGAACCGGCTTGATGCGACGCTTGAACAACTGGGTCGCGACTCTGCCAACCAGTCTTGGTCAATGCTGGCCATGGTTTAAGCAGTGGTGGCATCGAAACTGGAGCACGGTTCTGTTATGGGGCAGCTGTTATGTGCTGGCTGTCGCCTCGTTTTTATTGATGAACAGCAGCTGGCGGCTTGAGCCCAACGCTGATGCATCTTATAATCTGTTGATCTATACCGTTTTTGCCTGCCAAAACATGCTGCTTTTGACAACGATTCTGTACGGCTTGATCGCTAAGACGCTGCAGGCATTGTTCA
This sequence comes from Limosilactobacillus sp. WILCCON 0051, assembly GCF_039955095.1. Classification (NCBI taxonomy): domain Bacteria; kingdom Bacillati; phylum Bacillota; class Bacilli; order Lactobacillales; family Lactobacillaceae; genus Limosilactobacillus; species Limosilactobacillus allomucosae. Next base: position 1,946,822 of record NZ_CP154878.1, on the reverse strand, counting down.
ATCGCTACTGGGCAGCTTTGGGAACGACCACGGCCTTGGTGATGCTGATGATTGTTGCCAACCGAATTAAGATTGCTGCGCGCGACGAGCCGATTCTGCCATCTGAGGTCAGAATGTATCAGGCATACGGCAGTCTGTTTAAGATGGTCAAGGGCTGGATCTGGGTCGTGGCCGCGATTGTGGCGTTGCTTTTGGTCATGATCGTCGTTCGCCTGGAAAAACGTTATCCAGTTGCTAAAATCAAGCTGCCGGCAAAAATCGGCTGGCTGGTCGTGACCGTGATGGCATTTGGCAGCAGTCTGTTTTGGAACAATCAAGGATCGGCAGTTAATGCCTTTATGACTGGGATGGGCGATCAGGCAATGTTTTACAATCAATTGACCGGTGCCCGTATCAATGGTCCGCTGATTCAGTTTATGAATAATCTTGACGTTAAGGTGATGAATCAGCCTAGTGGATATTCCAAGGCTGAAATGGCAAAGATTGCCAAGCACTATCAAAAAGAGGCGCAACGAATCAATCAAACGCGGACGAATGATCTATCCAAGCAAAATATTATCTTTAATTTAAGTGAGAGTTTTTCAGATCCACGTCGCGTGCCCGGCATCAAGCTGGCGCATGATCCGATGCCTAACATTGAGCGATTGAAGAAAAACAACACCAGCGGCTTGATGATCAGTTCGGGCTATGGCGGCGGGACGGCCAATATGGAATACATGACGCTGACTGGTCTGGCACTCTGCAATTTTTCGCCAACCCTGCCAACGCCATATACACAGTTAGTACCGTTTCAGAATCAGGCCTGGTCGATCAACCAGCTGTTTAAGACGTCAGTGGCCATTCATCCATATGTCGGCGTCTTTTACAGTCGGATTGCGGTCTATCAGAAGTTCGGTTTTGATCGCTTTATGTACCTGGGCAGCAAGTATTCAATTAAGCATCAGTCCAAAATCGGCCGCAGTCAGTATCTTTCGGACGCGACCTCATATGCGAATACGCTGGATCAGCTAAAGCAGAATGGCAATGGTCTGTTTGTCAATCTCGTAACGATGCAGAACCATTTCCCTTATGATCAGCATTATTATGATGGCGCCGACTATTATCATGCCAGTACCAAAAACGGGACATCAACCGACCAAGTAGAGCAGTTTGCAATGGGCGTCCACTATACCGATCAAGCAGCAGCCAAGTTTATTAAGCAGATTGATCGGTTGAATAAGCCCGTCACGGTAGTCTTTTATGGTGATCATCTGCCTGGCATCTACCAAAACGACATGGCTAAGGATGGACTAAAGATGCATGAGACCGACTACTTTATCTATTCCAACCGCGCCGCTAGAAAGCAGGGCGCCAAGAATCTGACCAAGAGCACCGGCTATGTCGTACCAAACGACTTTATTGCTATGGCCGCAGCCCAGACCAACTCAAAGGTGACGCCTTATCTGGCATTATTGACGGATGTTTGGCAAAAATTGCCGGCCGCCGCGATGGATACTAGTCAAAGCACTACCAATACTTATAATTCCACCGCGCAGTTTATCAACCAGCAAGGAAAAGTCGTTGCCAAAGCCAAGCTGACTAAAAAACAGCGGCAGCTCTGGCACGACTATCAGTTGGTTCAATACGATTTGACGACTGGTCATCAGTACCTGCTGAAAAACGGCATGATGAAATAGCTGGACAATCCCCGCGCAAACCGGGTGAACGCACGCTCCTCAATATAAGAGGGGCGTTTTTATTTCGTGATATAATGTTTTTTGATATTGCGTTATCGCACTGCGCTGATAATCTGATAAAAGTCAATAGTAACCACCTACTAAAGTAGGTGGCTTGTGGTATTAACTGCAAGCCTGGTTGACTAGACTTAGTTTTCATAACTACGTTATGCGTGTTATCACACCTCGGGATGATACTCTAGTCCCCCGCTCTGTGGCGGCTCTGTAAACAGTCGTAAGGTTAATGCGACAGTCAACCGCGTTGGTCGTTCTCTTTGAGAAAGACAAGCACGCATAACATTGTCGAAGGGTAACAACACGGACTTATCTGCTCCGGATAGGTACGTGATAAGGTCAATACTACCTTATATTCAGAAAGGAGTAACTGTGATTATGCAGAATCGAGTTTTTGTCATTAATCAGCATGGCGAAGCTCTAATGCCCTGCAAGCCTCGAACAGCGCGCAAACTATTGGCGCAGGGCAAGGCTAAGCCGATTAAGAAAGAACCGTTTACGATTCAATTGTTGTATGGCTCGACTGGCTATAAGCAACCAGTCAGTTTAGGGATTGACAGTGGTCAGCGCCATATTGGTATAGCGGTTACGAGTCAAGCTAAGGTTTTGTTTCAAGGTGAAGTTGAACTGCGCCAAGACGTTAAAAAGCTGCTTGATACACGGCGAACGTATCGGTGCAGTCGTCGGAACCGTAAGACTCGTTATCGTAAAGCGCGCTTTCTAAACAGGATTAAAACTAAAAAGAACGGTTGGCTGCCGCCATCGGTTGCCAGCAAGTGTCAGCACAATATCAGCTGGATCAATCGCTTTTTAGCAGTTTTGCCTAACCCTGCCTTGCACATTGAGGTTGGCAAATTCGACATGCAGAAGATGAAAGACCCAAATATTCAAGGCATAGGCTATCAATATGGCGATCTGTACGGCTATCAGACGATCAAACAGTACGTCTTGGCTCGTGATGAGTACAAGTGCCAAGTCTGCAAGAAAAAGGGTGGCAAGCTAAAAATTCATCATATTATTTACCGTTCTCAAGGCGGAACTAACGTGCCATCCAATTTAATTACCGTTTGTGCCGACTGCCATACGTATAAGAATCACGAGCCAGGTGGTATTTTGCATAAATGGTATAAGGCTAAAAAGAAGGTAACAAAATCCTTGAAGGGTGCAACCTTCATGAATATTTTAAGGCACCGATTATGGCGTGCTTTTCCAGACGCTGAATTTCAATACGGTGCGCAAACAACTTTGCAAAGAGCTGGTCTTGGCTTGGAAAAGTCGCATTTCAACGATGCCGTTACGATCAGCAGTATTCAAAGAATCACTGAAAAGCCAACGAGTGTTGTGATGTTCAAGCAGTTTCGCAAGAAGAAACGTTCTCTGCACGAGGCGACTGCTCGTAAAGGACGGAAGGAGCCCAACTGCACCAGCAAGCGCAATGCTAAGAATACCAAGTTCGCTAAAGGCTTTTGGCTGAACGATTACGTTCGTATCAAGAACAGCCAGAAAAAAGGCTACATTAGTGGATTCACAGGAAACTCTTGTTATATCAAGGATTGTCTTGGCAACTATGTAATCATTGGGAAATACAAGCAAACAGCATTGTCAAAAATCATGATGATTACTCATCACAATAACTGGTGCAGTACCGAAATATTAGCGAATGAATACACGATGAGATAGACCTATCCATCCCATGACTAAAGTCACGGGATTTCCGGCTAGTCATCATTAAAAACATTATTTCTGAACAAGGCAGGTTAACCATGGACAAAAAGCCGAATAAAATAAAAAATTTCGTGCTGCTTTTTATTAAGCACTTCACCATGGCACAGGTTTCAGCGTCAGCGGCGGTCTTGGCCTACTACTCGCTGCTGTCGGTTTTTCCGGCGATCATCGTGGTCGGTAACCTGCTGCCAATGATGGGGCTGAATGCTAAAACCGTCTTGGACTATCTGCAGACGGCGATTCCAGAATCAGTGTATGACTTTTTAAGACCGATCATCTATGACTTTCTGCAGCATGGGAACGGCGGCACGTTGACTTTGGGTGCGATCGTGGCATTATGGTCCACCAGCCTGGGGATCGCGGCTTTTCAGCGCAGCGTCAATCATGCCTATGGGGTCGCGGAAAATCAAAATCCGATCATCAACCGCGCCGTGTCGTTTCTTTGGATGCTGGTCATCTTGCTTATCGTGACGACGCTGGTGATTTTATATGGGCTTGGCGAACAGACCTTGAGCAGCCTGCAGCCGATCTTGGGCTTTAGTACCAAATACGTCACGTTCTTCAGGTCGATCAAGTGGCCGGTTACTTTCTGGGCGCTGTTTGTGCTCTTAACGCTGCTGTACTACTTTGTTCCCAATGCCTTGGTCAAGCTGCGCTACGTGATTCCGGGCGCTTTGATTGCGGATCTTTTATGGATGGGACTTTCCCGCGTCTTTTCCTATTACACGATGATTTTTGCCCATAACATTACGTCCTATAAAACGATTGGGGCGTTTATCGTGCTGATGATCTGGCTGGATCTGTCCGGGATGGTGATCATGATCGGTGCCACCATCAATGCCACGCTGCAGGATGCTCATGATGGCGAGATCAAGGAAAAGAAGCATCTTTGGCAGTACGTGCGCAAGATGCGGCATCGCGAGTTTAACGACCGCTACCATTATGATGAGCATAAATAAAAACAAAAACGCTGGCAGGGAAGGATCTGCTGGCGCTTTGAACAGTTGGACTTATATTTGGTTAGAGTGAGGAAGTTTTTAAGAAATGGCGAAAATTTCAAAAATTGAAGCACAAAAACGTCCTGGCCGCTATAATATCTATCTTGATGGCAAGTATGCGTTTGCCGTAGCTGAAAGCGTCTTGATCAAGTACCGGCTCATGAAGGGGATGGAACTCGATCAAGCACAGCTGGCCCAGATCTCTAATGATGATGAGATTGCCAAGACCTATAATAAAATGCTGGACTATCTGGCTCACCAGCTGCGAACTGAACATGACGTCTATGAGAAGATGCGTCAGCTCAAGACCCCGGCTGAAGATATTGAACCGGTGATGCAAAAGCTGCGCGGGCTCCATCTTTTAGATGATCACGAGTACGCGGCCAGCTACGTACGCACGGTGATGAATACTGAACTGAAAGGGCCCCAGGTGATTCGGCAAAAACTGCGGCAAAAGCAGATCGGTGAATTGGATATCGACAGTGCCCTGGCGCAGTTTACACCGGAGCGGCAGCTGGAGAATGCGACCAAGCTGGCCAAAAAGCTGTTTAAACGCTATAACAAGCTGCCAGCACGTCGCCAGGCTGAAAAGGTGCGGCAGGGATTGGCAACGAATGGCTATGCGGCTGATCTGTTCAATGAGATCAAGGACACGGTGACGCCGCAGCCTGATCTTGAGCAGGAAGACGAACTGTTGGCCAAAGAAGCGGCAAAGGCTTGGCGACGCTATGAGAAACGCGCGCAGACGGATTATGAAAGACGGCTTAAGGTTAAGCAGGCTCTGTATCGAAAAGGCTTTGACCTGGATGAGGTTGAGCGTTGGCTGAATGAGCATGAGAACGCTTGAAAACGTCAGTAGTTTTAAAATGTCTTTCAAATACTTAAAAATACTGGTATCATACTAAAGATATGTTTATTGACTAAATGATAATAGAGAGAAATATGCAAATGGTAGAAAAAAATATAAAGATTGATGGAGAGAAGCTTAAACATCAGTATGCTTATCGAATGGTTAAACGTATTTTTGATGTTGTTGCCTCAGCAATCGCTTTAGTTTTACTAAGTCCATTATTTTTAATCTTAGCAATTGCTATTAAAATTGATGATCCTAATGGGCCTGTTTTTTATACCCAAACACGAGTCGGGAAAAACGGAAAAACTTTCCAAATTATTAAATTTCGATCAATGATTAGTAATGCCGATAAATTATTGGCTCGTCTAAAAAACCAAAATGAAGTTGAAGGTGCGATGTTTAAAATGAAGAACGATCCACGAATTACGCGAGTGGGTCGTTTTATTCGGAAATACAGTCTAGATGAACTACCTCAGTTGATCAATGTAATTGGTGGCTCGATGAGTATTGTTGGACCGCGGCCACCATTACTTTCTGAGGTTGAGCAATATACAGATTATGATAAGCAACGTTTAATGGTCGTACCTGGTTGCACCGGTATGTGGCAAGTTGGTGGTCGTAATGATGTCGACTTTGATGAAATGGTCCATTTAGATCTAACCTACATTCAAAATCGCTCGGTTTGGCTTGATCTAAAAATTATGTTTGAAACTGTAAAAGTTATGATTATCCCTAATGGGGCTTACTAAGGAGTTAAAAAATTAATGGAAGTAAAAGTACTGGTAGCAGCACACAAAAATTACCAAATGCCTACGGATCCACTGTATTTGCCTGTATTTGTTGGGAAAGATCTTCATCCTGATGTAAATCGTACTTTTCAAGGGGATAACACCGGCGATAATATTTCTTCAAAAAATCCAACATATAATGAATTAACCGCCATTTACTGGGGATGGAAAAACTTACAAGATTTGGATGCAATGGGATTGGTTCATTATCGACGTTATCTGAGCTTAAATCATAAAAAGTCATTGGACTCAGTATTAAGTGAATCCCAAGTCCAAGACTTATTAAAAGATAACGATATTATCTTGCCTCCTAAGCGAAACTATTATATTGAAACCAATGAATCACATTATTTGCATGCACATCATCATGAGCCATTTGAAATCATGCGACAGGTAATTCATGAAAAGTATCCTCAGTATGTGCCTGCCTTCGAAAAAGTAATGAAACGTACATGGGCACATATGTTTAATATGTTTATCATGAAGCGTAAACCACTTGATGAATATTGTACTTGGATGTTTGACGTATTATCCGAGGTTGAAAAACGAACAGATATTACAAGCTATTCTGACTATGAAAAACGAGTATATGGCTTTTTAAGTGAACTACTACTCGATGTGTGGTTGGAGTGTCATCCTGAATATAAGACCGTCGAAGTCAACTATGTCTTTATGGAAAAGCAAAACTGGCTGGTAAAGGGTGGCAAGTTTTTGAAACGTAAGATTACGGGATATAGTGAATAATTATAGTTTTTAAGGAGAGAAAAAATGTCTGATCTGTCGCTAAGAATCAAACAGGTTTGGAAAACGCAATTAAATGGCGAGGTACTTTTCTTTATTGCGTTTGTACTGTATTTTTTCTTTTCTTTTATTCGAAATACAACATTTAATCCATACGTTGGGGCACGCCCTTTTAATCTAGTTTCGTATTTAGTGGTAGGATTGTTGGTTGTTAAAATATATATTTTTGATAATCAACAACTTAAATCATTATTAATAGCAACAATTGGGTTGGGATTGGCAGCGATATCTTGGCGAATGTCGGGATCAAATTTAATTATTGTTATGATGGCTTTCATCCTAGGTGCTAGAGGAATATCCTTTCAAAAAATCATAAAATGGTATTTCTGGTTAGGTATTACGATGTTAGTAATGGTGATGTTATTTTCATTAACCGGAATAATTAAAAATATGGTTTTCATTGCAAAGGGTCGGGCACCTAGATATGCCCTGGGTATAATCTATCCTACAGATTTTGCAGCGCATGTATTGTATTTAGTCCTTGCACATGCATATTTAAACTATAGGTCACTTAATATTAGATATTACTTTACCTACTTTGTAATTGCGTTGGTAGCTATGCTGGTTACTAATGCTCGATTGAGTTTTATCTGTTTAATATTGACAATTGCTGTTTTATGGGTTGCAAAGCATGCTGAGTCTGAAAATAGACCTATTGCAAAATTAATTGCGTCCTTCTATTGGACCAGCACTCCTTTGTTAGCTGTAATTACTATTTTCTCAACGTATCTTTTTGATAATACAAACCATATATTCTATATGGTAGACCATTTATTATCAGGGAGGCTTTCATATGGAAACATGGCTTTTTGGAGATATCCGATTACATTTTGGGGCCAAAAAGTCGTTGAGCATGGGTATGGTGGAAATGCAGGGATGAAAATTTTTAGCCAACATAACGGAGAATATTTTTATATTGATTCTTCATACATGCGTTTAATCATGATCTATGGGTTAGTTATTGCGGTCGTGATGGTAGGAATTTTTATGACGATTTCTATTCGTGAAACCGCAGTGAGAAAATATGCTCTTCCAGCTATTTTATTTATCGTATCCATTAGCTGCATGGTTGAACAACATTTATTAGAATTAACATATAATCCATTTCTATTGGCACTTCTTGCTGAAGTAGGAATGGATAAAGCTTTGGAGGAAAGAATTGATGAAAAGCAAAAATTATAGTATGCAGGATTTATCAAAAATCATTGTAAAAAATTTATTAGTAATTATTATTTTTACTATATTGGGTGGTGGAGCTTTTGGTTTACTAGCTAAACATAAACGTTCAACAACCTATACTGCTGAAAGAAGTGTTGTTGTAAGCCATAACTTCAGTAATGCTAATAAAAAAAATGATGTAGTTAATGCTGATCTATCAATGACCTCTACGTACTCAGATATGATTAATGGACGCGAAGTAACCAATAAAGCATATAAACTATTGTCTAAGAAGATGCGTAAGGAATATACACGGAATCAAATTGCTGCCTCAATTAATTCTGAAACTCATCCAGAATCGTTGGTAATCAGCATTAAGGCTCATGGAAATTCTGCAAAAGATGCAGTTGCTATTGTTAACGCAGCAACAGATGCAGCAAAGTTAGAAATTCCGAAAATGCAACCAGGTGCTGGCAACGTTCACGTCTATCCTAAGGCTACAGAAAGCAGTGTCGTATCTAAGACCACGCCTTCTACAAAAAAGTATGTTGTTATTGGTAGTGCCTTAGGACTACTTTTTGGAATGATTGTGGCTTTTGCTGTTGATACTTGGAAGAAATTGATTTAGTTTTGGAGAATTATAATGACTGTCTATGTAATAACGCACAAGCCATTTAAATATGCTGATAAGCTTCCTAGTGGCTATCTTCCAATGATGGTTGGTGCTAACTCTAATGCCAATCCTGATAATTACTTGGCCGATAATACTCTTGAAAACATCTCAGATAAAAATCCATACTACTGTGAGTTAACGGGGTTATATTGGATTTGGAAAAATTCAGCTTCTGAGAATGTAGGACTTGCACATTATCGACGCTATTTTTATGAGCGTAGTATTGGTGGCCGTAATGCAATGTACCTTTATTTACTTATAATGGGAAATAAAGTTAAACCTATCAGCACTGATAAATTAGATGATTTGCTGACTGAATATGACTGGATCGTAGCACATCCTGAAAACGAAGGTGGTGGCGATTTATGGAATCAGTTTGCAAAGGATAATAATATTTTAGATATGCAACATACCCGAGATGTTATCTCAGAAAAATATCCGGATTATGTTGCAGCTTTTGATGAAGTAATGCATTCTTCATCTTGGATGTCTCCATACAATATGTTTTATGCAAGCAAGAATAAAATGGATGAGTACTGTAAGTGGTTGTTCGATATATTGTTTGAAGTTGAAAAGAGAACTGATATGTCAGGATATACTGATTATCAAAAGCGACTTTATGGATTTCTAAGTGAACGTCTGTTGAATGTTTGGCTGAAGAAACATTCTGAATATAAAGTAAAGTATCTTACTGTTTTTAAATCAGATGATTTGGATAGGAAAGCATTGATTCGTCGGATTACTAATCATTTTGGAATTACCAAGGGAGTCAATAATTAACTCGAAAGTGGTGTAATAGATGCAAGCTGTATTAATTTTGGCACATAAGAATATTGACCAGGTTATCGAGCTTTCACAACGATTGAGCTCTTGCTTCAATGTGTATATCCATTTTGATAAAAAGGTTAGTCTCAGTGAAAAACAAGAGCTTAGTTTGAAGAAATTAAATGTTAACTTTTTTTCGAAATATGATGTCAAATGGGGAAGTTATAGTATTGTACGGGCTACTATTGATTTAATGAAATTAGCTTTAGAGAATCCTAAAAATAAATACTTTCATCTAATATCTGGTCAGGATTGGCCAATGAAAGCACCCCAAAAAATTTATGATTTTTTTGAACATACTAATAAGATATACATGAACTACTGGCGTGCGATTGACATGCGAAAATCTGGGGAACCAGAAATTTGGTGGGTAAAATATTATTTCAATTATGATCAAATTAATCGACGAACTACTTTTGGAAAAATTTATCATCGCTTTTTATTACTCGTTCAGACACTGGGACGTGTTAATAAACTTAAAAAGTATGGTGTAGATGAAAATGATATCTATGCGGGGCAAGAATGGGTTGATGTTCCTAGGGATGCTCTAGAATATACTATTGAATATTATGAAGGTCATCCTAATTTAGAAAAGATTTTTTCAACTAGTTTCTGTTCTGATGAGATATGGATGCAGAGCATACTATGCAATTCTCCATATAGAGATAGAATCGATAAAAATATCCATCATTTTATTGAAATGGTGAGGAATCCTGGTATTCAACCAGCAATTTTGGATGAAAAGTATTATGAAAAAATTATTAAAGGAGATTATTGGTGGGGGAGAAAGGTTGAACGTCCAGTCTCTGATAAACTAATCAGCCTATTGGATCAGAAAAATCGGTTTTAGTTATACTAAAGGTTTTCTTAAACATGGAAGGCCTTTTTTAATTTGATAATTTCTGTTAAAATTGGCTATTGATTATTTTGTTACGAATTCAAACTTCTGAGAAAAGAGGATAAAAATGAATAGCTATGATTATTTAGTAGTAGGTGCCGGCTTATTTGGAGCCACTTTTGCTTACGAAGCAGCTAAGCGTGGCAAGCGCGTTAAGGTGATTGAGAAACGCAGCCATATTGCTGGCAACATCTATACTAAGAAAGTTGATGGCATCCAGGTACATGAATATGGTGCCCACATTTTCCATACTTCGGATAAGGCAATCTGGGAATACGTTAATCAGTTTGCGGAATTCAACCGCTACACGAATTCTCCAGTAGCCAACTACAAAGGGGAAATGTACAACCTGCCATTCAACATGAACACCTTTAATAAGATGTGGGGCGTTCGAACACCTAAAGAAGCAATGGCTAAGATCAATGAGCAGCGAGCTGAAATGGATGGCAAAGAGCCTCAGAACCTAGAAGAACAGGCTATTTCTCTGATCGGTCGCGATATCTATGAAAAGCTGATTAAGGGCTACACCGAAAAGCAGTGGGGGCAAAAGGCAACTGAACTGCCGGCTTTTATCATTCGGCGTCTGCCAGTTCGATTGACTTATGACAACAACTACTTCAATGATCTGTACCAAGGCATTCCAATGGGCGGCTACACGCAGATCGTTGAAAAGATGCTGGCCAGTGATTTGATCGATGTTGAACTGGGGGTTGACTTCTTTGATCAACAAGATGAATATCTGGCAAACTTCCCTAAGATCGTCTTTACTGGGATGATCGATCAATTCTTCAACTATGAATTGGGTGAGTTGGAATACCGCAGCTTACACTTTGAGACTGAAGAGCTTGATGAAGACAACTACCAAGGTAATGCCGTGGTTAATTACACCGATGCCGAAACGCCATACACGCGAATTATTGAGCACAAGCACTTTGAATTCGGTAAGGGCGATGAAGGCAAGACGATCATTACGCGTGAGTACCCAGCTGACTGGAAACGAGGCGATGAACCATACTATCCAGTTAACAACCAACGTAATAATGCTCTTTACCAGCAATACACGGAATTGGCCGGACAAAAGGCACCAAACGTTATTTTTGGTGGTCGTCTGGGTCAATACAAGTACTACAACATGGATCAAGTAATCAAGGCGGCCTTAACGACCGTGGCTGAGGAGTTTGACAAGTAGATCATGAAGGTTATCAAAAACTATCTGTATAATGCGGGCTACCAAATTCTGTTAATGTTAGCTCCTTTAATCACAACCCCCTATGTATCGCGGGTCCTAGGAGCGCATGGCAGCGGTATCAATTCATACACGAATAGTTGGGTAACCTTTTTTTATTTAATTGGTCAATTAGGGATTACTTTATATGGTAATCGAGAGGTTGCTTACCACCGTGATGATAAACATGAACGTTCCAGAATCTTTTGGGGCATTGAGTTCATGCAATTGATTACATCAACTATGGCATTCTTTGCCTTCTTGTTGGCTATCTTCTTGTTTAGTACGACATTCCGAAAATACTTCTTGCTACAGTCATTATGGATTGTAGCAACAGGATTAGATGTCTCATGGTATTTCATGGGAATGGAAGATTTTAAAAAGACGGTTACACGGAATACCATCGTAAAATTGATATCAATTGGTTTGATTTTTGCCTTAGTCAAAGAACCAGGGGATCTTTGGAAATATATCCTATTATTAGGGCTTGCTCAAGTGGGCGGTAATTTGACTTTATGGCCATATTTAAAAGGCAGTATTGAATGGGTAGCAATAAAAGAATGGCATCCTTTTCAACATTTGTACCCATCATTGTTATTATTTATCCCAACTATTACGACTCAAGTGTATGTTGTCGTAAATCGTTTGATGTTGGGGCATATGTCATCGCAAGAAGCGTTAGGCCAATTTGACTATGGAGATAAAATCGTTAAATTAGTTCTGTCTGTAGTAACTGCAACAGGGACAGTTATGCTACCCCATGTGGCTAATAAATTTGCGAATGGTGACATTAAAGCAGTTCGCAAGAGTCTCTATAATTCATTCGATTTCGTTACTGCATTGTCAGTACCAATGATGTTTGGTTTGATGGCAATTTCAGCTAAATTTGCTCCCTGGTTTCTAGGAGGGGAGTACGTTCAGACTGGACGTTTGATTTTTCTCGAATCGCCAATTATCTTATTTATTGCTTGGAGTAATGTTACTGGAACGCAATATCTAATGCCTGTTAATCGTGTTAACGAATATACGCTATCTGTGACAGTTGGAGCTGTCATAAATATTATTGCTAATTTATTTTTGATTCAAGGATGGGGAGCTGAAGGGGCAGCTGTTGCCACGGTTATTTCTGAGCTTGCTGTAACATTTGTTCAATTATATTGTGTACGTACAACCATACGGCGGCGACAGTTATTTGCTTCTTTGTGGCGTTATTTAATCAGTGGGATTTTAATGTATTTTGTTGTTTACCGATTAGATCAAATTATGCAAATGACGATTATAAATTTGATGATTCAGGTTGCCTTAGGAGCAGTTGTTTATGTAGCCTGTTTATTTGTATTGCATGCGCCAGTGATTGAGCAAGCAAAGGTAATGCTGAATAGGAGATAATTTATTATGAAATTGAATTTTGTTTGCCCAGAGCTATCTGGAAATGGTGGTACTGAAACAGTTTTAGTTAAAGCTTTAAATCATTTATCAAAAAATAATCAAATAAAGCTCTATTTAACTAGCATACCGGAAAATCGTGTATGGTTAAGTCAAATGAATCCTGATATCCTTATTAAGGAAGTTAAGAGAAATACCAAATTTGATAAAATGACATTGCTTTTAAAAACTTTTTTATCTGCTAAAAATGATGAATGCTTTGTTATTCTTGGTGCAACTATTATTAAATTAGCTGCTTTTGTTAGAAAAATATTTTTAAAAAAATGGCCTATTGTTTCATGGATACATTATTCTTTGATTAATCAAGATATATTTGATCCCAAAAATATTAAATTAGCTGACCGACATTGGGCAATAAGTACCCCTATTAAACACCAGCTTATGGATTTAGGGATTCCAGAGAGCAAAATCTATTTAATTTTAAATCCAGTTAGTCAATATAATGGTTCACTTAATATTTCTAATCAGTCTTCGATGCTTAGGCTGGTATATGTTGGGAAAATTATGCTGCATGGACAAAAGAATTTAATTGAGCTTTTCGATGGAGTTAGCAAATATCCTAAAGAAATACATGTTGATTTATTTGGAGCAGATAACAGCAATGGGGAAGTTTTTAATTATATAGAAAAATTAAAAATTACTGAGAAGTGTACTTTTCATGGTTGGCAGAAAAATCCTTGGAAAAAGATAATAAATGAGATTCATCCCAATGCCTTAGCTCTAACTTCAAAATATGAAGGATTGCCTATGGTAATGATTGAAGCTATGGAACGAGGAATTCCTTGCTTGGTTGCTGATTTTAGTGGTTATGAAGATGTACTAATTGAGAAAGTAAATGGCTTTGTCTATAGAAGTGATAGCACGTCTGATTTGGTAGATAAAATGCATTTATTAAAAGAAAATATTTTTTCTGCTGATTTAGTTCATAAAAGTGTAAAAAAGTTTGAGGACCCAGAATACTTTGAACGTTTGGATCAAGCGGTAAATGAGATTGGTGAATTATGATTAAAAAAAGAATTTTATGGATTGATTTGGCAAGAGCTATTGGGATGTTACTAATAATAATTGGACATATTCCAAATGCTTTTTCAGAATTTACGTATAATATGATTTATGCTGTTAACGTACCGCTATTTTTTATTCTGTCTGGTTATCTTTTTAGGGTCCAGCCATATGCAAAGCAGCTATATAAGTTATTTTACAATCTAATTCTCCCGTATCTATTTACTGGGGTTTTAATGCTTTTGATTAGTGAATTTGTAAACAATTTTTGGAGATATGGTGGATTGATTAGTGGTGGTAGTACTAAAGAAATGTTAGCAAAGATATTTTTTGCTGTTGGTACGAATACGAATATGTTAATGACTGGTTTTCATATGCCTTCAATCGGTGCAATATGGTTTTTACCAGCGCTTTTCTTTAGTTCTATAATTTATAATTTCCTGATGAAGACAATAGGCAAATATAAACAAGGTTTTTATATTGTCGGTGTTATTACGTTATTAATTTGTGCTTTAGGTTTTTTAATTACCAAAGATAATGCTACTATTATTTTGCCATGGTCTCTAAATGCTGCATTTATTGGGACCTTCTTTTTATGGATAGGGGCTTTAATTCATAGAAATTATTTTATAAAACGACACATGATTATTTTTTCTATATTAGGTTTGATAATATGGTTCTTTTCAAGCAAATTCGGTGCATTTTGGTTGAATCGAGCATATGCAGATAATCCTATAATAGCTGTTATTGGCGCTTGCGGTGGTTCTTATGCGATTATGGGGATTTGCTATGGCTTAGAAAAAATTACTGATGTAAATGGTTGGCACAGAGTTATGACATTAATTGCAATTTATGGAAAAGACTCATTAATTGTATTATGTGCACATATTCTCGACTTAAATCATACAATGAGCAGTTTTTATATCACTAGAGAATTTGCAAGTGTACCAACTATAGGTAATATGGTTCTGATACTATATCGAATTTCAATAACAGTAATAGCGATTATTTTATTTAGATTTTTACCAGTTTTTAAAAATATTTATTATAATCGGCAATACCCTTTCAAGTTTCAAAAAAAATTTACAAATGTAAATAGACAAGAGAAAAATTAGATATCTTATTAATCATGTTAAGAAAGTGATTAGAAGAATAACACATATTCCAACAATTATAAGGAACTCTTATATTGTATAATACGTGTTGCTACACGCGTTATGCTTACTATTTAATAACAAGCCCTTGCAGAAAAAACTTGAAGCTAAAATTACAAGTCTGTTTCAAAAATTATAGTTCTTTAACAAAAATAATGAATATTCAAATGGTGGTTATTTGTGTGTTAGTATGAACATTGATGTAAATTGTAATAAAAATTATAAATTATTAAAGATTTAGCGAACTTTAGTAGAGAAAGAGTAGGAAGATTTAAAATATGGATTTGCGGAAACACTATAAAATGTTTAAGAAGGGCAAGAAGTGGTGCTGTATGGCCTTGATGACCGTTGCAGTTGCTGCTGGAACGGTGATGGCAACACAAACGGCTAATGCGGATACAGCAGTTGAAACGGGCAATGCTGCAGTATCAACAACTTCTGAAGTTCCATCGGCCAGTGCAAACACTTCTGGTTCAGCTACATCTAGTGAGAGTGCAGCTTCGGCAATGTCAAGCACAACTATTACAAACCAGGCTAGTGCTTCCAGTACAGAAAATATAACTAGCGCTGTGAGCGAATCTGCAAATATTATCAGTCAACCTGTTGCAGATAATGCCAACAGCCAATCTTCTGTTGCAAGTACGGCTAATGATAGTGCAGCCAGTGAGTTAGAAATTACTGAAAGTACTAGTTCAGCATCAGTAAGCACAAACTCTGATACCGCTGTAAAAATGACCTCTACGGCTTCAGACAATGCTGAAAGTTCAGCTGCTAGTTCTGCAGTAGCTGATACTGAAAATGTAGTAATGACCTCATTAGCTGTTGCTGCACAAAAGGATGGCTTAGTAACTGAAAATGGCAATACTTATTATTATCAAAATGGTCAGCAATTAAAAAATTATTTTGCAACCATTAATGGTAAAACCTATTATTTCAAATCCGATGGGACAATGGCCAAAGATTATTTTTATAATAACTGGGGTCATACGTATTACTTCCAAAGCGATGGCTCTCGGATGGACAATAATTTCTACAATAACTGGGGTCATACGTATTACTTTGGTGATGGTGGCGTTCGCTTAGATGATGGATTCTATAATAATTGGGGTCATACTTACTACTTTGGTGATGGTGGCGTTCGCTTAGATGATGGATTCTATGGTAACTGGGGTCATATGTATTACTTTGGTGATGGTGGCGTTCGCTTAGATGATGGATTTTATAATAATTGGGGAAATACTTATTACTTTGGAAATGGTGGAGTTCGTTTAGATAATAGCTTTTACAATAATTGGGGGAATCTTTACTACTTTGGTTCAGATGGCTCATTACAAAAAAATAAGCAAGTTAGTGTTAATTTAACGAGATATTGGGCTAATAGTGATGGTGTTTTAACTCCCCAATTTGATAATGGGGTAAACCAATACATTATTAATAACCATATAGGTCATGCAAGCATTACATATTACAATGCTATTCCTGAAAATATTACGGGAACTTATTCCGGCACTAGCGATGGGAAGCCTAATATGATTGTTGTTCATGAAACTGCAAACCCTAATGACAATATCTGGGGTGAGATAAATTATGAAAAATCACATTATAATAGTGCCTTTGTTCACGCATTTGTAGATAATAATAGCATTATTCAAATTTCTGATACTGACCATGAGGCATGGGGAGCAGCCTATCCAGCTAATGGCCGCGCTGTTCAGTTTGAACAGGTCGAAGTATATGGAGGTTGGAATTTCGCCGCAGAACTTGTAAATGCTGCCTACTACACTGCCTATAAAATGAAACAGTATGGGATGTATCCAAGAATTGCTGATGGTGATTTGAGTGCTACTTTATGGTCGCATCATGATGTAAGTCGCTATTTAGGCGGTACTGATCATACTGACCCAGACAGTTACTGGTCAAATCGCGCTTGGACCAATTTTGGGACTGGTTATGGTATGTGGGATTTTACTATGTTGGTTAATTATGAATATGCATTGCTGCAGTAAATAAGATAACTCATATCTCTAAAGTTGATTGACCTTAGGGATATGAGTTTTTTTAAATTTATGAAGAAAATTAGAAGATAAAGTTACAAGGTTATTGCAAAAATTATTGTTCTTTAACAAAAACGATGAATAGTCACTTGACAGATAATTATGTGTTAGTATGAACAGTGTTATCGTAAAATAAAAATTAAAACTATTAAAATTTAGAAAACTTTAGTAACGGAAGGGTAGGAATATTTAGATCATGGATGTACGGAAACACTATAAGATGTTTAAGAAAGGCAAGAAGTGGTGCTGCATGGCTTTGACGACCGTTGCGGTTGTTGCTGGAACGGTGATGGCAACACAAACGGCTAATGCGGATACGGCAGGTGAAACGGATAACGCTGCAGTATCAACAACTTCTGAAGTTCCATCAGCCAGTGCAAACACTTCTGGTTCAGCTACATCTAGTGAGAGTGCAGCTTCGGCAATGTCAAGCACAACTATTACAAACCAGGCTAGTGCTTCCAGTACAGAAAATATAACTAGCGCTGTGAGCGAATCTGCAAATATTATCAGTCAACCTGTTGCAGATGATGCCAACAGTCAATCTTCTGTTGCAAATAAAGCTAATGATAGTGCAGCCAGCGTGTTAGAAATTGCCGAAAGTACTAGTTCAGCATCAGCAAGTACAAACTCTGATACCGCTGTAAAAGAGGCCTCTACTGTTTCAGACGATTCTGAGAGTTCAGCCGCTAGTTCTGCAGTAGCTGATACTGAAACTGTAGCAATGACTTCATTAGCTGTTGCTGCACAAAAGAATGGTTTGGTAACTGAAAATGGCAATACTTATTATTATCAAAATGGTCAGCAATTAAAAAATTATTTTGCAACCATTAATGGTAAAACCTATTATTTCAAATCCGATGGGACAATGGCCAAAGATTATTTTTATAATAACTGGGGTCATACGTATTACTTCCAAAGCGATGGCTCTCGGATGGACAATAATTTCTACAATAACTGGGGTCATACGTATTACTTTGGTGATGGTGGCGTTCGCTTAGATGATGGTTTTTATAATAACTGGGGTCATACGTACTATTTCCAAAAAGATGGTTCTCGTTTAGATGACGGCTTCTATAATAATTGGGGTCATACGTATTACTTTGGTGATGGTGGTGTTCGTCTAGATGATGGATTCTACACTAATTGGGGTCATACGTACTATTTCCAAAAAGATGGTTCTCGTTTAGATAATGGATTCTATACCAATTGGGGTAACGTCTACTACTTTGGTGATGGTGGTGTTCGTCTAGACAATAGTTTTTATACAAACTGGGGTAAAGTTTATTACTTTGGTGCAGATGGAGCACGTGTAACCAATACTACGATTAACCTTGGCTTTGGTAATCTGACCTTTGATGGAGATGGTGTTCTTTCTGATTCTAATTCATTTATTGGTAGTATCGTAAACGGTGCAATTCGTGGATGGACTCAATACAAAATTTTGCCATCACTAACACTTGCTCAAGCAATCCTTGAAAGTGGCTGGGGTAAATCGACTTTGGCTTCTCAATACCATAACTTATTTGGTATTAAGGGGTCCTATAATGGGCAATCCGTAACTATGGCAACCGCTGAATATATTAACGGAAGCTACATTACTGTAAATGCTGCTTTCCGAGCTTATCCTGACAATGACGCGAGTGTTGCTGATCATAGCTTATTCTTCATTCAAAATTCCCGTTATAGTAATTTGATTGGAGTGACTGATTCCAATACTGCAACGTACTTAGTTCGAGCAGATGGTTATGCAACAGATCCGTCATACACGACGTCATTAAGAAACATGATCAGTACTTATAATTTGACTCGTTTTGATCAAGTTGCTTTCCGTTTATAATTGATAAATTGTGAAGAAACGACTTTTGCCGAAAGATTTAAGCCGTTTCTTTTATTTTTACAATTATTACAGAAGCGTTTCAAAGATTATTGTTGATTAACAATCAACTGAAAATTCCCGATTATAGGATTTTTTATGGTAAGGTAATAATCGTTAATAAATTATTAGTGAAAATTAAATCTTTAAAAAAATCATGAAAGGACTTTTGTGTGATTATGGAAGCAAAGAAACACTTTAAATTGTTTAAGAAGGGTAAACAATGGTGTTGTATGGCAATTGCCACCACAACTGTAGCTTTGGGCGTTGCTGCGTTTAATGCTCAAAATATTAACGCTGATACAGTTAATGATGTGCAAACAACAGCTGTTGCTTCCACAAGCACGGAAATTCAAAGTGAAAGTGTCGCCGAACAATCTGGTGCAAGTGATGTAGCTTTATCAACTACTGATACTATTGCTGTCAGCGAAGCGAGTGGAGTAAATTCAACAGTTGCTAGTTCAGCTGCTGAAAGCAGTAATGAGAGTGCTCAAAGTAATGCCCCGGCTGCTTCTCAGAGTACCTCATCAAATAGCAGTGCAACTTTACCCGCTGCAAGTGCAGAAGCCTCTTCAGCTGCTGAAAATGTAGCGTCTGTTTCTTCCTCTGTAAATAAAGAAGTTGCTGACAGTGATGTAGCAATGACTACATTGTCTGCTCAAGCTGTTAAGAATGGTTTAGTTACCGAAAATGGCAATACTTACTATTATCAAAATGGTCAAGCGGTTAAGGATTATTTTTTGACGCAGAACGGTAACACCTATTACTTTACCGCTAATGGTACAATGGCCAAGAACTACTTCTACAGTAACTGGGGTCATATGTACTACTTCCAAAATGATGGTGCACGTTTAGACAATGGTTTTTATAGTAACTGGGGCCATACGTACTACTTCCAAGGCGATGGTGCACGTTTGGATAATGGATTCTACAACAATTGGGGCCACACATACTACTTCCAAGGCGATGGTGCACGTTTGGATAACGGATTCTACAACAATTGGGGCCACACATACTACTTCCAAGGCGATGGTGCACGTTTGGATAACGGATTCTACAACAACTGGGGCAATACGTATTACTTCCAAAGTGATGGTGCACGTTTAGATAACAGTCTTTATAGTAACTGGGGGAACCAGTATTACTTTGATGGTAATGGTGCCTTAGTAAAGAACACTAATATTACCGTCAATGGAGTTGCATATAAAGCAGCCAGTGATGGTGTTTTGACCTCTGTTAATGATGCAATCGTACAATTGGCTTTGAAACTTACCACAATGAATATTCCTTATGTTTGGGGTGGTGATTCATTGCAATGCATGGATTGTTCCGGTTTGGTTAAATATGTGATGTCACAGGTACGAGGCTTAAACCTTCCTCATAACACAATTGCTCAAGAGGGCTACTTAACTGCCCGTAAGGCGGTAAGCCAAGCACAGCCTGGCGATCTGCTTTTCTGGGGTAATGCAGGTGCATCATATCATGTCGCAATCTACATTGGCAATGGAAAATACGTTCACGCACCGCAACCTGGTGAATACGTAAAAGTTGGCTACATTAACTCATACTTTATGCCATCGTTTGCTGGTACGCTTCGTTAAATTTATTAGGCATTGGCATGACGGAAGAGTCTGCCAGTGCTTTTTATTATTGATTGCTGTTATCAATACTAGTATAATTCGATTATGAAATTGTCCGTTAAATTAAAGGAGATTATAAAAATGCATTTTAAGAAAGTATTGGCCACTGTTGCAACTTTTGGGTTAATGCTATCCTTAACTGCTTGTGGAAGCAAACAAACCGTTTCTACCAGCAGTTCAAGTAAATCAGCTAGCGTATCAGCAAAAACATCTGGATCATCATCTGCTAAATCTCAAGATAAAAAATATTCAGAAGCTCAATATGCAATGATGGCATATCTTAAGAGCGCAAAAAAAGAGGGTACTAATACTGGAAATCAATCAGTACAGATAACTACTAATAATAATTTAAGACGAAGAATAAGTGACAATCAAGAACAATATACGGTTACTAATACTGCAAAGAAGGTAACTGTTAAGTCTTCAGAAGCTTCCTATGTCTTTTCAAAAGATCAACTAACTAAGTCTTTACAGAAAAATATTGAAAATGTGAATGAATTACTGGATAAAAATAGTGATTCATCCGATAACTTAAGTTCTTCAACTTCATCATCAAAAGAAAGCAACGTTGCTGAATCTTCTAGTAGCAGTTCATCATCCAGCTCTTCGAGTGCGTCTTCATCATCAAGTAGTCAAAGTACCGCAAAGATGACAGCTGCCGATGCAAAGGCTATGCTTAAAGAACACGTCAGTGTTGAAAGAGAAAAAGCCGGTTTAAGTGGTCAATCAGTATCCGGGATGCCAACTGCTGATGATGTTGACGGTTTTACTATGAATCAAAACTCTGATGGAAATTGGACGGCAACAGGCATGATTAATGGGCAGACTGTAACCTATAGCATTACTCCGTCACAAGTATCGTCTAACTAATTAATAAAAACTAATGAGATAGTACATCATGGATTTCTTAAATTTCATGATGTACTATTTTATTAATAATTTAAGAAGGGACTTCTTAAAATGTCAAAATTATCAATTGTAGTTCCTTGCTACAACGAAGAAGAGTCAATTCCATTATTCTACCCAGCCGTAGAAAAAGTCGTCAACCAAATGAACGATTTACAAATTGAATATTGGTTTGTCAATGACGGTTCGTCAGATAACTCACTAGCCGAAATGCGCAAACTACACGAACAAAATCCAGAGCGCGTCCATTACGTTTCTTTTTCACGTAACTTTGGTAAAGAAGCCGGATTATACGCTGGATTACAAGCAGCCACTGGCGATTACGTCGTGGTAATGGACGTTGATTTACAAGACCCGCCAGAATTTTTGCCACAAATGTATGAATTGCTCCAAACGGGCGAATATGACTGTATCGGAACGCGTCGTGTCGATCGTACTGGCGAAGCCAAATTCAAGTCGTTTTTAAGCGATCAGTTTTATCACGTCATTAATCGTATCTCACAAACCAACATCGTTCCCGGTGCACGCGACTACCGGATGATGACACGGCAAATGGTTGATGCCGTTTTATCATTAAAAGAATATAACCGCTTTTCAAAAGGCATCTTCAGTTGGGTCGGATTTAAGACCAAATATCTGGACTATCATAACGTTGAACGAGTGGCCGGTGAAACTGACTGGTCAACTTGGAAATTGTTCAAATATGCAATGGACGGGATTACCGATTTTTCACAGGCACCACTTTCGATTGCGGTATGGTTAGGAACGACTTCATTCATACTTTCAATTATTGGCCTGTTGTTTGTTATTATCCGACGAATTGTGGAACCAAGCAGCAGTGTCTTTGGTTGGGCTTCATTGATCTGTATCATCCTGCTATTCGGGGGACTTCAATTGTTATGCATTGGAATTCTCGGCAAGTACATTGGTCGTGTCTACATGCAGGTCAAGCAACGACCAATCTATATTATTAAGGAAAAGAAATAATGATAAAACGAAAAAGTCTACTGTTTTGGTCAGCAGAACTATTAATTGTCGCGACTTTAATTTGGGTTTGTACTAAACTGGACTTTCTGTTTCATCCCATCATCGTCTTCATATCAGTAATCTTTGTACCACTGATCGTTTCAATCTTTTTATATTACATGACGAGTCCGGCCTTTCGCCTATTAATGAAGATTCGCTTAGGCAAATGGCAGATGAAACGTGGGATCGCCAGCATAGTGATCGTCTTGGGACTCTTGCTGCTGATTGTTGGTAGTCTCGCAGTTTTAATTCCACCAATGATCAAGGAACTTAATCAAATGATTCACTGGCTACCAAGTGCTACCAACGACATGCAGCATTGGCTCGCGCAAGCTTCTCAAAAACATGAATGGATTCGCAAGATCGACCTGGCAGACTATTATCAGCAATTCAACAAGCAGATTACCAAATACGCTGAAAAGCTGTTGGCGGGTCTAACCAGCAGCGTTGGCTCAATCATCGGCACGATTACCAGTGCAGTGGTCGTGATCGTAACCGTGCCAGTCATGCTTTTTTATATGCTGAAAGATGGCGATCGCTTTGTACCAAACATTCAGCGATTCTTTTCTGAAAAGCATGCCAAAGAGGTTACGGAACTGCTGCATCAGATGAATAAGACGCTTTCTTCATACATCTCTGGACAGATGATTGAATGTATCTGTGTTGGAATTGGTACCTGTATTGGCTATCTGATCATTGGCGAACCAATGGCAATCGTTTTAGGCCTGGTAGCTGGGATCACCAATATCATTCCTTATATCGGGCCATATATTGGCATTGCACCGGCTTTAATCGTTGCTTTGGCAGTTGATCCGCAGAAAATCATCTGGGTTATTGTGGTAGTGATCGTCGTTCAACAGATTGATGGTAATATCATCTATCCAAATATTATTGGCAAGAGCCTGCAAATCCATCCATTGACGATTATCATTTTACTGTTGGCCGCTGGCAATATCGCCGGGTTACTAGGGATGATTTTATGCGTGCCACTGTATGCGGTAGTCAAAACAATGGTTGATTACTTCATGACGATTTATCGCTTGGAAAAAAATGACGCAAAATAAGGATTAGAAAGCTTGTTTGCAGCAAGTGTCAAGGGCAATTAAAAATTGTACAAAAATGGCAATTTGAAAATGTACAATTATGGCAGTTTAAGATGGCGATTTATGGTTAGTCGCCGATTTCAATCTATATGACTTGCCTGCAATTTTAATGATATGTGACTTATAGACCAGGCGATCCAAAATGGTTTCTGCCGCGGCCGGATTATGTAGAATTTCTCCCCATCCAGATAGTGGTACGTTAGTTGTGATGATTGTTGAATGCTGCTCATACCGATTGTTAACGAGTTGAAACAATAAGTTCGCATCATCTGGCTTCATCGGTAAATAACCAATCTCATCGATGATTAACAGCTCGTAATTTGAGTATCTCTTCATCTGCCTTTCCAGAGTTCCTTTACTGTCGGCCGTTCTTAAAGCCAGTAGAAGGTCATGGCAATTGATAAATAGGGTCTTAAAGCCATGTTCACACGCTATCAGCCCTAAGCCAATCGCTAGGTGCGTTTTGCCGACTCCTGGACTGCCAACTAGTAAAATATTTTGGTGATTGTTTAAGAAGCCTAACGATTTAAGCCCCAGAATCTCCTGTTTATTGATTGAAGGCTGGAAGTTAAAGTCGAATTCATCAATCCTTTTGACGATCGGAAACTTTGCTTGCTGGATTCGCTTTTTGATTTCTTGATCACGTCGGTATTGCAGCTCACTTTCGGTTAATTTTAATAATGCTTCACCGAAACTGAGTCGCTGTTGATCGACCTCCGTACTATAATTTTGATAATTTTCACTGAAATTGTTTAATTTTAATTGTGCTAAATTTGAGATAAGCTGTTCATAGTCTGTCATAAATTCAACTCCTTACAGACAATCGTATGCTTTAAGATTCTCGCTCATATACTTATTGAGCTCGTCTTCTGAGCGGTCCTTAAAAAGATCCGTCTTTAAAATTGCTTTGTAATCATCCTCGTTATAGTTGAATTGCTTATCGGTTAGGTTATGAGATCTAATTTCCACTCCCATATAATAAATTTTGATACTTTTATTGGTGGGACTTAGTTTAATTTCAACTGTTTTTCCTATATACTTAGGGTCAACGGAGTACTGATTCTTCCTGAACATAATCATTGAATCTTTCGATACTTTTCGAGTCTGCACGCTGTTAAAGTATCTATCGATGTCATCGTTTAGGGGATTGAGGCACTCCTTTTCTTTTTGCCATAATTCCTTCGGAATTTTATGCGTGCTCTGAGATTCCTCTAAATTCAAATCTCGACAGATCTCATCGTAAGCACACCATAACAACACGTATTCCAACCGCCACACGGACCTTCTATACTTGAGGAAACTCATATATAGGAGGTCTTTTTGATGGCTCAAAATGAAATCGTTGAAGTCAGCGCCACTTCAAACGACCGCAAGACTAACCGGCGCGTGCTCGTAGCCTCACTTTCGATTCAGAAGGTGCGGCTTAACATCTATCAAGACGCGGATCCCGCAATGATTGAAAACCTGATTAAACTCCTCGTTGATCATGCTAGTTAATTGGACCCAGCCAAAGCATGTTTTCATCGTCTGCGGCAAAACCGACCTGCGCAAAGGCATTGATGGCTTAGCTGCAGTGGTCGCTGAAAACTATGATCTGGATCTGTTTGATGATTCCCTATTTCTCTTCTGCGGTACGCGGAATGATCGGTTTAAGGGACTCTATTGGGACGGTGAAGGATTCATCTTGCTTTATAAACGTTTTGAAAATGGTGGTCTGCGCTGGCCACGGCATCGCAATGATGCCGTCCAGTTAAGCCGACGCCAAATCAAGCAGCTTTTGGAAGGCATCTCTCCGTTGCCTGTTAAGCGAGTTAAACCCGCGCCAAATGGGCATTTATATTGATTTTAGTCTGTTAATTTCCTAACGTTTCTGATATGCTTAATAGCATTCAGAAGCGTTAGGAGGTGACGAACTATGGCTCAAGCACAACAGCCCAAGAATCTTGAAGAAGCCTTGCAGGTCATTCAGCAATTGTCTGAAGTGATTCAGCAACAAAACGAGCTGATCAATCAGTTGAAGGTAGCCCTTCAGCTTCAACAGCATCGCCAATTCGCAAAAAAAAATGAGTCTTTAAACCCAGATCAGCTCTCTTTATTTGAAGAGAAGCAGGTTGAAGCAACTGATAGCGAAGAACCTTCAGATGCGGCGGTAGAAAAGCGAGAATCCAGTCGTCACCCTAAGCCAAAGAAAAGCAACAGCCGGAAAGAAAATCTGGATAGTCTGCCACAGGAGAACTGTGAATACGACCTGGATGATAAAACTTGTCCTGACTGTCATCAAGAAATGAAGCAGATTGGCCGCCGATTGGCAAGTCGCGAAGCGGTATACGTTCCAGCACATACCGTTTGTAGGAACGTTTATGCGAAGACATACAAGTGTCAGCATTGTCATCCCAACGGTGGCGATAAGCTGGTTACGGCCAAGACGCCGAGTCCGCTGTTTAATCACAGCTATATCTCAAGCAGCATCCTGGCAACGATTGCGGCTAACAAATTTGATTTGGCTGTGCCGTTTAATCGTCAGGAACGCATGTGGCAAGCAGCTAATCTTGAATTGGATTCCAAGCAAATGGCAAATGCGGTGATTAAAGGTGCCAGGCGGTTTTTAAAACCATTGAGCGACGTTCTTGTCAGCCAATTGCGACAAGAGAAAGTTGTTCATATGGATGAGACTCCTTTTCAAGTGCTCGACAGCGGGAAAAGCAAGTCCTTTTTCTGGGCTTTGCGAACACCGAAGGAGTTCGCAAAACATCAGATAGCCTACTTTCACTATGCGCCGACTCGTTCAGGAAAAGTCATCAGTGACGTACTGACTCCTGACTATACGGGAGCGGTTATGTGTGACGGCTATCGTGGCTACGGCCAAGAGCAGCTGCCCAAAGCAACGTTTGGCAGCTGTCTCATACATATTCGCCGACCATTTATTGAATTGGTCAAAGGCCTCACGTTAAAGAATAATGCCCAGGCAACGCAAGCCGTAAAGCTGCTTAGCCGAGTGTTTCATAAGGAAAATAACTTGAGGTATAAAACGCCGGCTGAGAAAAAAGCGCAGCGACGAAAACTGGTCAAGCCACTGTTGGATGCCTTCTATCGCTTTATTGAAGGGATTGCTTATCCGATGCATAAGCTGAAAGACGCAGTCAAAAACGCCTTGAAACTTAAGGATCGTGTATATCAGATCTTTGAGATTGGCGAGCTGCCGTTAAGCAATAACTCGGTTGAGCAGAGCATCCGACCGTCGACCATCATTCGCAAAAACAGCCTGTTTGCGAAGTCCACGGCCGGTGCGGAAGCCAATGCGATCTTCTATACGATCGTTCAAACGGCCAAACTAAATAATCTGGATGTCTTCAAATATCTGAAATTGATCTTTGAAGCCTACACGCGCTCTCAGAACCTGGATCTGAAGGCTTATTTGCCATGGAATCCAACCGTTCAGCAGATTTGCGGCAAATAAAATCACTAGGATAATGAAATGGGGCATCTCGCCAAGCAGCGAGATGCCTCATTTTTTCGTGTATTTTTCAACCCATACCATTATGGTGTGCTTACATCTCATCAACGATGCCATCAAGTTCCTTTAAAGTTTTAAATTCACCATCGTAAGGAGCTAGTCGGCTAGTTGTTCTCGCTAGAGATTCCACAACGCCCTTTGTTTGTGGCCTGTATGGCTGACAGGCAATCGCCTTAAATCCAGCATCTTTGCTAAATGAAAGAAATTTTTCGTTGAATTTAACATGTCCAGGATAACTGGAATGATGGTCTACAACCGTTGCCATATTATCAAACCAAATTTCTTTTGGAACGCCATTAGTGTATTGAAACGCCTTGTAAAGCATCTCAAACAGCGTATCTTGGCTTTTGTCCATTGTTAGACTAATAAACTTTAACTTTGAGTAAGGCAGTACGTATAGAAAAATGTTGAATGTGTGTACCTTCCCATACTTATCACGTAGTTTGACTTCCTCCTTCCAGTCTACTTGAGCGCTAAGGCCAATCGTATGAGTAACTCTAATCGTCGCCTTCTTTATCTCCTCCTGTTTATAGTTTCGGCAGAACGTTTTTACTAACGTATAGCCGCCTGTATATCCTTTCTTTTGAATGAACCGGTAGATTGCCATGGCCGTGCAGCCAGCTTCGTATTTGAGCTTGACGATCTCTTTAAAGTCGTCGAGCTTTCCATGAATGTTTCTTTTCTTTCTTACAACCTCCTTAACTTGACCCGCTTTATCATATAAAGTTTTAGCCGTTCTTCGATCAACGCCATACTGTCTGGCAATCTGACTAAAGTTTGGTTTGATGTCCTCCTTCACGAAGAATCGCATCCTTTCAAAAATATCTTTTCTCATGTATACATCACCTCTAATTTTTTAAGTGAGTATACAAAAAAATGTACGAAAATGTACAATTTGAGATTGCCATTTTCATACATTTTAAGACTGCCATCGACAGCAAGCTCCTAATCCTTTTTAAATGCCGTGGCTAATAGACTTTACACCATATTTGTAATACTATAGATAGGATAATTCTCGAAAGGAACATAAAAATGACTGATTCAAAAAAATTGGCAGAAGCCGTTAACAAGCGCCGGACGTTTGCGATTATCTCGCACCCCGATGCTGGAAAAACGACAATTACTGAACAGCTGCTTTTATTTGGGGGCGTCGTCCGCGAAGCTGGGACTGTTAAAGGACGCGGCAGCAGCAATTTTGCCAAGTCTGACTGGATGGAAATTGAAAAAAAGCGTGGGATTTCCGTTACCAGTTCTGTAATGCAGTTTGACTACCAGGGCAAGCGGATTAATATTCTGGATACACCAGGGCACGAAGACTTCTCTGAAGATACTTACCGAACTTTGATGGCCGTTGACTCTGCCGTCATGGTAATTGATGGTGCCAAGGGTATCGAACCACAAACCAAAAAGCTGTTCCAAATTTGTAAGATGCGGGGAATTCCGATTTTCACGTTCATCAACAAGTTTGACCGCGATGCCCGCGAACCATTGGATCTGTTAAACGAAATCGAAGACGTGCTGGGAATCGAAACCTACCCAATGGACTGGCCAATTGGGATGGGACGGCAATTTATGGGTGTTTATGATCGTTATAATCATCGAGTTGCCCTTTCCCACCCACAGGATCCTGCCAACCCTTATCTGCCATTAGATGAAGATGGTCAGGTCATTGGTGAAAACCCATTGGCTGGTGAAGGTGAATGGAAAGACGCCTTAGATGGAATGGAACTGATTGAAATGGCTGGCAGCAAGCTTGATGAAGAAAAGATCGCTAAGGGGGATCAAACACCTGTCTTCTTTGGTTCAGCTCTGACCAACTTTGGGGTTAAGACTTTCCTGGAAACCTACTTAAAATTTGCCCCAGCCCCTTCGGCACACAAGACAGAAGACGGTAAATCAATCGATCCACTTGCACCCGAGTTTTCTGGCTTCATCTTTAAGATTCAAGCTAACATGAATCCTAAGCACCGTGACCGGATTGCTTTTGTACGGATTTGTTCTGGTGAATTTACCCGGGGCATGGACGTTACCTTGGAGCGGACTAAAAAGCCGATTCGTCTGTCAAACGTGACCGAGTTTATGGCCAATACGCGTGAAAACGTTGAGAATGCCGTTGCCGGTGATATTATCGGGCTTTACGATACCGGAAACTTCCAAATCGGTGATTCAATCTACACTGGTAAACAAGACATCAAGTTTGAGAAACTGCCTCAATTTACACCAGAACTGTTCGTCCGCGTAACGCCAAAGAACGTTATGAAGCAAAAATCATTCCATAAAGGGATTAACCAGTTGGTACAAGAAGGGGCTGTCCAGCTCTATACTGGCTATAACTCCAACGACTACATTTTGGGAGCTGTAGGTCAATTGCAGTTCGAAGTGTTCAAGTTCCGGATGCAAAACGAATATAATTCCGAAGTTATTATGGAACCACTGGGTAGTAAGACAGCACGCTGGGTTGATCCAGAACAGCTTGATCCTAAGATGGCTTCTTCACGGAATATGCTGGTTAAAGATCGTTATGGCGCTCCACTATTCTTGTTTGAAAACCAATTTGCGGAAAACTGGTTCAAGCAGAAGTATCCAGATGTTAAACTGACGGCGAAACTCTAGGAGACCATAATGTCTAAAGCAAAATCACAATTTTTAAATATTGTATGGCTATTCATTGGTACAGGAATGCTAGTCAGTTATCCTACTCCATTAAGTAGTGACAACAGACTACTAAGCACAAACTCCTATACAGTGATTATGGTGGCTTTATGGCTAGCTGTTATTTACTACCTATCAAAGGAATGGATAATCAAGGTAACTAAAATTGATGTTATAGGTGGAGTTATTTTATCATTTTTCTATAATTTCACATTTATGATCAGTGCTGGCTTAGACGATAGCAATAGAGGACTAACATTGGTCGGAACATACTATCTTAATCATAGCTTTTTAGATTGTATGTTTTCGATCCTTGCCATGCTAAGTTGGGCATTTGTGCTTACCTATACAATTGCAACGCTTCGAACTTATTGTACTAGTAAACTTCAATTAAAAGAAACATACAGCAGTCCTCATCTTTTTAAAATATTCGGATGTATGATGCTCATATGGTCTCTTACGATTATTACCTATTATCCTGGTCAGATTAGCTGGGATGCTTTAAGACAGTTTTGCGAGTTTGAAGGGCGTCACCTATCATCTTTACATTTCACATATGTTCCTACGAACCATCAACCATGGTTTGTAACTTTAATCTTTGGATCACTGTTTAAAATTGGTCAGAAATTAGTTAACACAAATTTTGGTGTATTTACGGTAGTTCTATTTCAAACGATTATAACAGGCATTATCTATTCAATCGCTACTTCGTTCGTTTGGAAAAAGATTGGCAAAATAGGCGGAATACTGACCTTTATTTTATTTGCATCCCCCGTCTTTAGTACTTATGCAATAACAATCGATAAAAGTACGATCTATTATGCATTATGTGTTGCATATTATCTTGTCTTTTTGAAATTACTGGACAGCATAAAACAAGGCGTTAATTCATCTTATGAATACTTATTATATTTGATCGTATCGTTTTTCTTTTCTGAATTTAGGAATGACTCAAAATATATCGTCATCATAACAACAACTGTATTGATTGGATATGCACTTGTTCAACATCAAAAAGTACGTTATTTAATTGCTGCTACGGTTACATTATTTATTTTGCTGTTTGGTTGGAACAGTTATTTAAATTATAAAAATGTAATTCCGGGGGCGATGAGTGAACCGTTAACGCTGCCAGCTCGTCAATTAAGTTATATATACCTTAACGATAAGAAAAGCCTTTCTAAACAAGAAATAGACACAATCAACAGAGTAACTCCAGTAAAAGAGCTTAGAACAAATTATGACGTGAATTCTGGAGATAATCTAAAAAACCTTTTCCCTATGAACACTTTTCTAAATGGGGAAACGATAATCAATGATGTCGTAAATCATAAGATTACTTTGAGAACTACACAAACTCAAAAAAAAGAAGTCAAAAATTATCTAAAGGTATGGATTATTCAAGGCCTCAAGCATCCAGTAAAGTATGTTGAGGTATATTTGGCTGCTAATAGTAAGTACTTTAATCCATTTTTTGGTCTTCCAGGTAAAGATAATTCACTATTTTTAAATTATTTTCCTAATTATGGAGACTTCCTATCGCCAACTTGGTATTCAAAGTATCACCCTATTTTTTCTACTAAAATTCATAATCATATGCAATCTCTTTTAGATGCCTTTCTTGCAATTCCACTTATTTCCATTGTCATAAATGTTGGTTTCCCATTCTGGTCAATGTTAATTTTAGTCATCATAATTTTGTCAATTACAAGTAAAAAGAAACCATTACTTTTAATTTCTATAATTCCGCTTATACTCATGATTCTTTTATATACTGTTACACCAATAAATGGTTATTCAAGATACGTTATTGGTACTACTGCTGTCTTACCAGTGGTCACAGCATATATTTTAAAGAATATTCATCAAAGAAATAAAAAGAACATATAATAAATATTATCTATAATTTAAGGAGAAAATTATTAAATAATGGACAACTTAGCTGTTTTAATTCCTTGCTACAACGAAAGTCAGACAATCACTAAAGTTGTTAAGGATTGTCAAAACGCCATTAAAGATATCCCAAATTCAGCGGTGTATGTATATGACAATAACTCTTCTGATAACACCGCTGAATTAGCTCGTGAAGCGGGTGCTTGTGTCCGCTATGAATATAAGCAAGGTAAAGGAAATGCCATTCGTCGCATGTTTCGTGAGATTGATGCTAAATGCTATATCATGATTGATGGTGATGATACGTATCCTGCTGAAGAAATCCCCAAAATGGCACGATATGTGTTAGAAGAAAACTATGATATGGTTATTGGTGATCGACTTAGTTCAAGTTATTTTGAAGAAAACAAACGTCCTTTCCATGGCATTGGTAATAAAATGGTTCGTGGCAGCATCAACTTTTTCTTTAAAAATGATATTAAAGACATCATGACTGGCTATCGGGCCTTTAGCTATGAATTCGTTAAAACCTACCCCGTGCTGTCAAAAGGATTTGAGATTGAAACAGAAATGAGTATTTTTGCAATCGTTAATAACATGGCAATGAAAAACCATGTCATCGATTATCGAGATCGTCCTGAAGGAAGTACCTCCAAACTAAATACGTATTCTGATGGGTTTAAAGTATTAAAACTTATTTTTACTCTTTATCGGAATTACAAGCCATTAAGATTTTTTGGAACCTTGGCTTGCTTGTTGTTAATCCTATCATTAGCTTTCTTCATTCCGGATGTCTGGCTTCCTTATCGCGTAACAGGCAAGGTTTTACATTTTCCAACTTTAATCGTTTGTGGATTTTGTGCTATCGCTGGAATTCTATCTTTTTATAGTGGCTTGATTCTTGATGCTATTCAGCGCAAAGAACACCGAGAATTCGAATTTAGATTACGGCAAGTTCATCAAATAAAAATTCAATTAAGTAATCACTAGAAAAATTTTAGAATCATAATTAGAAAAGTAAGCCAGTTCAAAATTGAGAATTAGTCCTAGTTTTCTAAATATAAAGAAATATTAATTAACTAAATTTCTATGATTGAATTTAATTGATGAGTGGAATAAAAAATGCCATTTTTGAACTAGTTGGGGGATATGATTGATGGGCAGTAGTTTAAAAAGAAAAATCATAACGGGGATTGTGTTTTTTTTATTTATAATGCTTTGGTTATTCTGGTTATGGAAACAGTTGATGATTGGAACATTTGTTACTGGAGATAGTTTTTTTCATGCTAGTCGTATTTATGAGATAAGGTATGCTTTTTTGCATCATGAATTGCCAAATTTCCTTAACTTTCAATCCTTTTTTGGGATGGGGCAGGCAGTTAATGGAATGTATCCGGACATTTCATTGTGGCCATTAGTTTTAATAACACTACCTTTATCATTTATAAAGCAGATTTATGCTATAAGATTAATGATAATATTCTTAACTTTACTAGTTACCTACGTTAGTTTGGTTGGTAGACGGGTTTCAAAAATCAATTCGTTATTGGCATCAATTATTTATGTAACATCAGGATATTCACTATATCAATCCGTAGTAGAATTGCAGCCAGGAACTGCAATAATATATTGTTTCTCTTTTCCTATTTTTTTCTGTGCTGAAGAGATAATTGAATCTAAAAGTGTAGATAGATTACTAATTTTAAAAACGGCACTTTTATTAGCGATAATTTTATATTCACATCTTTTAAGTGTTATATCATTGATAATTATTATTTCTTTAGTACTATTATATAATTTTTTTATTAATGGTAATGATATTAAATATTCTATAATTAATTCGATGTTAGCGAGTGCGGTTTCTTTTCTTTTTGCACTTCCTATATTATTTCGATATTTTATTATTTCAAAGTCAGATATTTCGGCGCCTTTTTCACAGGGAAATATAACTTCAGAGTCGTTAATTGAACTTTTTCAAATGCCATATGGTTGGGCGGCTCGGACTACTTTACCAGCTATTTCATTATTTTTAATCTTTTTGACAATCTTTTTAAGATCAAATAATAAAAAGATTTTGAATTATTTGTCTATAGAATCGTTATTAATGTTATTATGTACAAATTTATTTCCATGGGCTATCTTTAACAAGGTGCCAATAGTTAATAATTTACAGTTTACTCCTTGGCGTTTTGGAATTTGGTTAGGAATAATTCCCTTAATCGCTTTTTTGAAGAATTTTAATAATCAAAAGATATTATGGAAGTTATTAATAGTTTTTGCATCCCTATCAGTCTTTGCATGTTTGCAGTTTATAACTGATTTTTACTCTAATAATCAGCAAGTTTTAACTTTGCAGCTTTATAAAAATAAACAAGGAAAGAATCAAGTTGCTGGTGATGATTTAGATAAGGTAATACTTACTCGGGACTATACACCCAAGAGATCAAATATTAAAGGAAACGATAATAGGGTTACGCATTTGACCAGTTCCTTAGCTTTTAGCCCCCATGTATTTACGAAAGAAGCTCAAGCTAAAATAACAAAAGAAAGTTTTAATAATGGCATAAAAATGACTATAGATGATCCGATAGAAGGAAAAATATCACTCCCTATGTATTGCTATAGATCAATAAATTATAGAGTTAAAATTAATGGTGAAGGCATACCCTATACTACAGATAAAAAAGGATATTTACAATTAACATCAGATTTGAATCTGAAAAAAAATGATGTTATAACAATTACGGTAAAGAATCCGAAGATATATATGTATTTAGTATTTCTATCTCTTGGACTTTACGTAATAGGTTTGATTTACTTTTTTATTTCGAAGGTAAGGATATTGTAGCAGTCCGCATTTAAACGTAAACACCCTATAAAGGTACGGAATGAAAAATGTTTTTGTCAAATAGTGTTGATGAAGATCAACTCTTTGCTTCAAAAATGAAGATAGGATCTTTCACTGTAAACGCTTCATTATTCTAATTGTTTTTTACTGGTTAATCATACGGGGATGGTTTTTCCTTTTTTCAATACTTCTTTTAAATCAACACTTAAGACGGCTATAAATTTGTAAATGTTTGTTCATGGAATAGAGGAACTGAGTTTATGAAAAAAGAATATTTTGAATTATTATTAGATCAGTTGGAATTACAATGTTCTTTTGCAGAGTATTCATTTAAAAAATTCTATGGGATGTATATAAAATTTGATTTGGAATCTTCAAAAGTAATATATCAAACTAATGATGAAATATGGTTTTACTTGAGAGGATTTACAATTTCTTTAGCCGATATTGCCAAGCTGCTTGTATTATCTACAAAACAGTCTGATATCAGACGAGTAAAAAGGGAGGTATTACTTCAAAAAATTGATATTCTTCCTGAACTGTCAGTAATTACTGATAAAAAATTAAGAAATGCTTTGGAACATATTGATGAAAGAATTGATGAGTATGAGGAGTCAGGAGTGAAACTTGTACTTAATCGTAATATTGCACCGAACTTTCTCAGAGAGATGAAAGGAAGTGTAAAAATAAACGATCAAATTAATAATTTTAATAAAACTAATTATACTGAAAATCTTTTTTATGAGAAGAATATGCTATATTATGCAGCCTTTGGAGTAGATATACCATTAAATCAAGCATATGAAGAGTTATTAAAATTGAAGGAAGATATTAAAAAAATTAAAAGACAGTTTTGTGAAGGAAAATATGATTCTGAATTCAATGGATAAAATATGTGAATTGCTAGTTAGTAATATTTAGCTGTCGATGGCAGTCTTAAAATGTATGAAAAAGGCTATCTCAAATTTGTCAAGGGCAATTAAAAATTGTACAGAAATGGCAATTTGAAAATGTACAATTATGGCAGTTTAAAATGACAATTTATGGTTAGTCGCCGATTTCAATCTATATGACTTGCCTGCAATTTTAATGATATGTGACTTATAGACCAGGCGATCCAAAATGGTTTCTGCCGCGGCCGGATTATGTAGAATTTCTCCCCATCCAGATAGTGGTACGTTAGTTGTAATAATTGTTGAATGATGCTCATACTGATTGTTAACGAGTTGAAACGTAAGCACACCATAACGGTACCGGTTGAAAAATGCACAAAAAATGGGTCTTTGTCAAATCGTATTGGTGAAGATCAATTCCCTGCTTCAAAAATGGGATTTAATCATATACAGTTGGTTATAGTGTGCTTACAGAATATTTAGGTAAACACATGATTGATAAAATGAGATAGAAAACTTTTAAGTGGACTATCTCATTTTTTATTTATATTAAGATAAATTTAAGTTATAATGACTATAGTTGTATTTTATCAGCTAATATCTGTGTATTTTTTCTGAGGGGGAATAATTTGATGAAGTATAATAGACGTTATCTTTTCATGGCAACGGCTGCTCTCACCGCTTTTATCCTAACTGGTACTACATCGATCAAGGCACATGCTGACGATAATCAGGCAGTAATCGTAGCACAGCAACAAACGGCATCAACTGGTAGTCAAAAAGATACTAGTGTTGATACTATCGTTACAAATGATTCACAATCGAGTTCTGACTTATCAAGTGCTACTAATTCTGATTGGAACTCTAGTTCAGCAGATAGTAGCAGTTCAATTGTGAATGAGAATAATAGTCAATCTGCTGTAGAAAATACGAATGTAAATACTACTACTGCAGCTGCCTCTGCTCCTAAAAATCAGTTTGTTACTAGTGCCAATGGTAAGATTTCATACTATGACAACAATGGTCAAAAAGTAGCGGGGAGTGGCAATACTGCCGATACACTTGCATATCGGACCATTAATGGTAATACATATGCCTTTGATAATGATGGTAATGCCTATACTGGCTTTTTGTCAGGGTGGGGTAATATGTATTACTTTGACAATAATGGTGCTCGTTATACAGATCGATTCTATAATAATTGGGGCAATACATACTATTTTGGCCAAGATGGAGTCCGTTATACCAACCGTTGGTACTACAATTGGGGTAATTACTATTACTTTGGTGATGGTGGTGTTAGACTTACTGATGCCTTCTTGCCTAATAAGCAATTACCACTAAATGATGGTAAGGGTGGCTTGAAAGATACGGATCAAGTTCATGTTTACTATTTTAATCCCGAGACTGGAGTAATGGCTCGTGACCAATTCTATAATAATTGGGGTCATACTTACTACTTTGGTGTAGATGGTGTGCGTTATACAGATCAGTTCTACAATAACTGGGGTAACACGTACTATTTTGATAACGATGGTGCACTTTACACTGATAAATTCTACAATAATTGGGGCAATACGTATTACTTTGACAAAAATGGTGTTCGCTACACCAACCAGTGGTATTCTAACTGGGGTCACAAATATTTCTTTGGTGATGGTGGTGTTCGTGCCACTAATGTATACTTTAATGCTTTAGGAGCTGGTGGTGACTATGACACTCACTGGGCTGATCAAAGTGGTATCGTAAGTGATGTTCACTACTTTAGCCAATATACGCCAGTATTTGCACCTTGGGGCTGTGCAGGGGCTTCATTGGCGATGCTTTTGAGCATTAAGAATGTTTACCCTGATTTAAAGGATTTAATTTATAACGAACCTAATGTTACTGGCAGTCGTAATCAAGGCTGGGAAGGCGGTCAATCAGGTAGCGTCGTTTCTGGTATTGGGTTTGACCACGTTGTTCAACCAAATGCTTTAAGTCGTTATGGACAGATGTTCTATAGTGGTGTTCGCGATATTTCCAACACTAGCTTGTCAAATATCGCTAATATTGTTAAGAGTGGACATCCAGTAATTTACTATGGCTGGTCTGCTTATGATGCAGGTGGAGCCCGCAACCACTGCAAGGTTATCTTAGGCTACAATGCTCAAAACAATACTTTCCATGTTTATGATCCGCTGTATGGCTACAAGAATCGTTGGACTGCAAACTCAACTGGACACAACGCTTACGATCTTGGTAATGATGCTTGGGTCAATGCAAGTCATATTCAAGGTGAAATGAATGGCCAAGCTATTTCGATTTACTAAATAAAAATTAATTTTAATAGATTAAATTTGGGTCTTTGTCAAATTGTATTGGTGAAGATCAATTCCCTGCTTCAAAAATGAAGTGGGGAATTTTTAGTTATCGAATCTAAACTTTTGGGAGTGTAAAATTGTTTGTGTAAATGTAAGCACACTATAACCAACCGCATATGATTAAATTCCAAGTTCTCCTATACTTGAAGACATATTCAAGGAGGAGGACTTTTTTATGAAGCAAGATTTTGTCGAAGTTGATATACCGCGAGCAAAGAAGCCAGTTGCTAAGCACTCACGCTTGGCAGCTATCGTTTCACTGCACCAAGTAAAAATTAATGTCTACCAAGAAGCAGATCCCGCTCTGGTTAGTGAGATCATTAAAGCAGTAGCCGCTTATGCTGGTTAACTGGAGTGCTCCTCAGCACGTCTACATAGTTTGCGGTAAAACAGATCTGCGGAAAGGGATTGATGGTTTGGCCATGGTGATCGCAGAGAATTATGGCTTGGAATTAGATAATGATTCGCTATTCCTATTTTGTGGCAATCGTAATGACCGCTTCAAAGGCTTGTACTGGGACGGTGAAGGATTCATCTTACTTTATAAACGCTTTGAAAAGTAAGCACACCATAACAACACGTATTCCAACCGCCACACGGACCTTCTATACTTGAGGAAACTCATATAGGAGGTCTTTTTGATGGCTCAAAATGAAATCGTTGAAGTCAGCGCCACTTCAAACGACCGCAAGACTAACCGGCGCGTGCTGGTAGCCTCACTTTCGATTCAGAAGGTGCGGCTCAACATCTATCAAGACGCGGATCCCGTAATGATCGAAAACCTGATTAAACTCCTCGTTGATCATGCTAGTTAATTGGACCCAGCCGAAGCATGTTTTTATCGTCTGCGGCAAAACCGACTTGCGCAAAGGCATTGATGGCTTAGCTGCAGTGGTCGCTGAAAACTATGATCTGGATCTGTTTGATGATTCCCTATTTCTCTTCTGCGGTACGCGGAATGATCGGTTTAAGGGACTCTATTGGGACGGTGAAGGATTCATCTTGCTTTATAAACGTTTTGAAAATGGTGGTCTGCGCTGGCCACGGCATCGCAATGATGCCGTCCAGTTAAGCCGACGCCAAATCAAGCAGCTTTTGGAAGGCATCTCTCCGTTGCCTGTTAAGCGAGTTAAACCCGCGCCAAATGGGCATTTATATTGATTTTAGTCTGTTAATTTCCTAACGTTTCTGATATGCTTAATAGCATTCAGAAGCGTTAGGAGGTGACGAACTATGGCTCAAGCACAACAGCCCAAGAATCTTGAAGAAGCCTTGCAGGTCATTCAGCAATTGTCTGAAGTGATTCAGCAACAAAACGAGCTGATCAATCAGTTGAAGGTAGCCCTTCAGCTTCAACAGCATCGCCAATTCGCAAAAAAAAATGAGTCTTTAAACCCAGATCAGCTCTCTTTATTTGAAGAGAAGCAGGTTGAAGCAACTGATAGCGAAGAACCTTCAGATGCGGCGGTAGAAAAGCGAGAATCCAGTCGTCACCCTAAGCCAAAGAAAAGCAACAGCCGGAAAGAAAATCTGGATAGTCTGCCACAGGAGAACTGTGAATACGACCTGGATGATAAAACTTGTCCTGACTGTCATCAAGAAATGAAGCAGATTGGCCGCCGATTGGCAAGTCGCGAAGCGGTATACGTTCCAGCACATACCGTTTGTAGGAACGTTTATGCGAAGACATACAAGTGTCAGCATTGTCATCCCAACGGTGGCGATAAGCTGGTTACGGCCAAGACGCCGAGTCCGCTGTTTAATCACAGCTATATCTCAAGCAGCATCCTGGCAACGATTGCGGCTAACAAATTTGATTTGGCTGTGCCGTTTAATCGTCAGGAACGCATGTGGCAAGCAGCTAATCTTGAATTGGATTCCAAGCAAATGGCAAATGCGGTGATTAAAGGTGCCAGGCGGTTTTTAAAACCATTGAGCGACGTTCTTGTCAGCCAATTGCGACAAGAGAAAGTTGTTCATATGGATGAGACTCCTTTTCAAGTGCTCGACAGCGGGAAAAGCAAGTCCTTTTTCTGGGCTTTGCGAACACCGAAGGAGTTCGCAAAACATCAGATAGCCTACTTTCACTATGCGCCGACTCGTTCAGGAAAAGTCATCAGTGACGTACTGACTCCTGACTATACGGGAGCGGTTATGTGTGACGGCTATCGTGGCTACGGCCAAGAGCAGCTGCCCAAAGCAACGTTTGGCAGCTGTCTCATACATATTCGCCGACCATTTATTGAATTGGTCAAAGGCCTCACGTTAAAGAATAATGCCCAGGCAACGCAAGCCGTAAAGCTGCTTAGCCGAGTGTTTCATAAGGAAAATAACTTGAGGTATAAAACGCCGGCTGAGAAAAAAGCGCAGCGACGAAAACTGGTCAAGCCACTGTTGGATGCCTTCTATCGCTTTATTGAAGGGATTGCTTATCCGATGCATAAGCTGAAAGACGCAGTCAAAAACGCCTTGAAACTTAAGGATCGTGTATATCAGATCTTTGAGATTGGCGAGCTGCCGTTAAGCAATAACTCGGTTGAGCAGAGCATCCGACCGTCGACCATCATTCGCAAAAACAGCCTGTTTGCGAAGTCCACGGCCGGTGCGGAAGCCAATGCGATCTTCTATACGATCGTTCAAACGGCCAAACTAAATAATCTGGACGTCTTCAAATATCTGAAATTGATCTTTGAAGCCTACACGCGCTCTCAGAACCTGGATCTGAAGGCTTATTTGCCATGGAATCCAACCGTTCAGCAGATTTGCGGCAAATAAAATCACTAGGATAATAAAATGGGGCATCTCGCCAAGCTGCGAGATGCCTCATTTTTTCGTATATTTTTCAACCCGTACCATTATGGTGTGCTTACAATACTAGTATTCTTTACGGATACTTTAAATCTTTTAACAAAATTTGACGATAGCGCTTTACATCTGCTAAAGTTAGAGGGTTAGTTATGATAAAAAATTGGTTTATTGGAGTATAGCAAGACAATGAATGGCGACTATCAAACACGTGCCGAATATCGACACGATCATAATCAAAATAATCAGTCACAAAACAGTCCTAAAAAGCCGCGTAATAAGCTGCGCTGGGTCTATCGCTTTATTGGTTTGATCATCGTATTGCTCTGCATCGGTGGTGCTTATGAATATCATAAGATTCACAGTACTGCTCAAGGTGTCTTTTCTGACGGTTCAGGCAAGATCAGCAAAAAGCTGAAAGAAGGCAAGCCGGTATCAGTTCTGGCAATGGGGACTGACGTTGGTGCCATGAATCGTGGGAATAAGGGTGGTAATACGGATACGCTTGAACTGATTACTATTAATCCCAAGAAAGAAACGGTTACTATGACCAGTATCCCACGCGATATCTTGATCAAGGTGGATACTGACGAAGGTGCGGACTATGTTAAGCTGAATGCTGCTT
This sequence comes from Limosilactobacillus sp. WILCCON 0051, assembly GCF_039955095.1. Classification (NCBI taxonomy): domain Bacteria; kingdom Bacillati; phylum Bacillota; class Bacilli; order Lactobacillales; family Lactobacillaceae; genus Limosilactobacillus; species Limosilactobacillus allomucosae. Next base: position 1,905,348 of record NZ_CP154878.1, on the reverse strand, counting down.
ACCAGATTGGTGGCGCTAAGCAGACTGTCAAGCAGGTTAAAGAGCTCTTGGGCGTGCCAATTGATTACTATGCTGTTGTCAACATGGGTGTTTTAAAGAAAGTCGTTAACGCGGTTGGCGGGGTCGATGTCAATAACCCATTTGCCTTTGATTATGAAGGTCAGCATTTTGCCAAGGGTAAGCTGCATTTGAATGGTCATGACGCCTTGCAGTATTCTCGGATGCGCTATGATGATCCTAAAGGTGACTATGGCCGTCAAAACCGGCAGCAGCAGGTTATGAAGAGTGTTATGAAGAAATTCAAGAAGTCTGGTTCCATTTCGGCTGCCAACAAGATTATGGACGCTGTCAAGGATGGAGTTAAGACCAATATTCCAATTGACAACGTGGCAACTTTATACACCAACTATCATGTTGCACTGAAGAACATTAAGACTGAACATTTCCAAGGCTTGGATGCAACAATTGAGGGCGTTTCTTTCCAGATTGCCTCGCCAAAGGAAATCAACCGGGTTTCGAAGCTGATTCGGAATCAATTAGGTTTGAAGGCTAAGAAAGTCGTTAACAATGAAACCAAGATGTACAATCTGCAGACGACATATGATGGCTACACCAACACCAATTTTGTCTTGCCAAACGGCGCTTCTTACAACACGCCTGGCAGTGGTACCAGCAATACGATCAGCTCATCCTCTAAAAAGTCGAGCTCTTCGCTAAGCGGCAGTTCAAATTATGGAACGACGTATAGTGCTGATACGACTTATGGTTCGTACTCTACTAGCTATAGTGCTGGATACTAAGTAAAAGCATTACTGTGACATCGTCAGAGTAATGCTTTTTTATTATCGATATTCTATAAATAGATAGTTCGGAAGGTGAAGTATTATATTCTGAGAACTTGATTAGTCCTTTATTTATAGAGATGCTTTTTAAGATTTTAATATATTTATTTTTGTGGGTAATAATATTGAAAGAATAACAATAGGGAGTATAGTATGTTACATTCTCGTTACTTGTGATACTCCTCTTCAGTAAGCGCTAACCCTGCTGATATATAGCAGATAAATAAGAAGGTGTCGAATTAAATATCTTTTATTTCGTAATGTTTTTGAAATATTTGTTACATTATTGTTTGAAATGAAGTATAATAAGAATGTAAAGAAATAAGGAAATTCATTCAGGAAATTCTAATTTGATCGGGGGTAAGGATCATGATGAAGCTGCAACACAAAATTTTAACAAGTTCAATTATTTTAATGGCTGCATTGGGACTGACGGGTTGCGCCACCAGTTCCAACACCTCAACAATTACTGGTCAAGAAGCAAGTAGTGCAAAGGTAACTAAGAGTGCCAAGAGCACTAAGAGCGTAAAGAAGGCAGCAAGTTCTTCAAGTCAAGCTCAAAGTAGTTCGGTTGCTTCAGGCAGTTCAGCACAGAATGAAAACTCGACTGTATCTACTCCAGCAACTTCCAGTAGTGAGACGGCTGTTTCTAAAGCAGCTCAAACTAGTACGGCTCCGGTAACTACCACTACGACGGTAACCCAACCAACAAATGTTAATACTGACAAGGTAGCTGAATCCAGCAGTGTTGTAAATAACAATGAAAATGCCAACATTGAATCACAAGTAGTAGCACAACACGTTGATACTGAAGAAGCTGGCATCATTAATGGATTAGTACAAGCTGCCGGTCTGCAACAAGAAAATGGTGATCAATACACTGTTACGAAAGGCGAAGATGGCTACTACCAAGTAGATGTACGCAATTCAAATGGTGACCCAGACGTTGCTCACTTGAAGGGAATCTACCAATACAACCCAACCACTAATCAATACAAGACAATGGATCCAACAACCGGTGAATTCAACTAGTTAACGAGTAGGCTTTCATCCTAAACGATGAGAGCTTTTTCTATTTATAATGAAGTATTATATTTAATATAGGGAAATTAAATGTACTTTTGGAGATGATGTTTTTGCGGCTATTGGTAACTGGTGGGGCCGGCTTTATTGGCAGTCACTTTATTGATTATGAACTTGCACACGATCAAAGCATTGAGATCGTAAACCTGGATGCTTTGACCTATGCCGGCAACGTTGCCAACAATGCGCAGGCAGCTGGCAATGCTCGCTATCATTTCGTTCATGGCAGCATCAACAATCGGGAGCTGGTTGACTGGCTGCTGCAGGAATTTGCCATTGATCATATCGTTAATTTTGCGGCCGAGTCACACGTTGACAATTCACTGAAAAATCCGGAGCTCTTTACCAAAACCAACGTCTTAGGCACGCAGGTTTTATTGGATGCTGCCTATCAGGCCAATATTCAAAAATTCATTCAGATTTCAACTGATGAGGTCTATGGTACGATGGCGCCTGGGCAAGCGGCTAAGGAAACCGATCCGCTGCATCCCAGTTCGCCATACGCTGCCAGCAAAGCAGGAGCAGATATGCTGGCACTGGCGATGGTGCACACGTTTGGCATGCCAATCTGCATTACGCGCAGCACGAACAACTTTGGCCCACGTCAGCATCATGAAAAACTATTGCCCATGCTGATTCAAAATGCGCTGCGCAATCGACCGCTTAACATTTATGGCCAAGGTACCGACCGGCGTGACTGGCTGTACGTCAAAGACAACTGCGCGGCCATTGATCTGGTTTTGCGTCATGGTCAGTTGGGTCAGATCTTTAATATCGGTGCGCATCAAGAAAAGAGCAACAATGAGGTCACGAAAATGGTGCAGGCAGAATTAGGCTTTTCCGATCAGTTGATCCGTCACGTTGCTGAACGGCCTGGCCATGATCTGCGCTATTCGCTTGATACCAGCCTGATTGAAACCCAGCTGCATTGGAAGAGTCAGACAGATTTTGCGTTTGGCTTACAGGAGACGATTGCCTGGTATCGCAAGCATCAGCGTTAAGTATCAGCGCGGAAATACCCATGTTAATTGACTGACGGCGGCCTTAAATCAGTTTTGCGGTCGTTATTATGATGGTTGCTGGCTGAGTTTGCTAGCATCAGCGTGGAAATCCTTGTATTAATCGATTGGCCAAAGTACAGCCCAGTTCCAGCGCGGAAATACCCATGCTAATTGACTGGCAGCGTTCTTAAATCAGTTTTGCGGTCGTTATTATAATGGCTACTGGCTGAGTTTGCTAGCATCAGCGCGGAAATCTTCGTGTTAATCAGTTGGCCAAAGTACAGCCCAGTTCCAGCGCGGAAATACCCATGCTAATTGACTGACGGCTGCCTTGAATCCGTTTTGCGGTCGTTATTATGATGGTTACTGGCTGAGTTTGTGAAAAAATCAGGCGCATCTGGACGGCACTCTTTGAAATTACCTACTTTGCGATGCTTTTTTGAAAAAAGTAGGTAAGTGCAGGGAAAGTGCATATGCGATTTCGAGAAATTTACCTACTATTGGGCGCATTTTGCCGAATAGTAGGTAAAATTGCATATTTAATGGTTGATCGGGCCAGACCATTTTTGTGATTTACCTACTATTGGGGAATTTTTGATCAATAGTAGGTAATGTTAGGATACCCTAACTCGATATACAATATTTTTTACCTACTATACATCGCTTTTTTGCGAAAAGTAGGTAATGATGTTTTCGTCATATGATTTATACAGGATTTTTTGCATAATGACGATTTTGATGAGCTTGTCGTTAGCATTACTGACTGATGATTCCCTGCTTTCAATAAGTTAATCGTTGGTCATCAATACTATTGGCGGTTCGGGAATCTGGCTGCTGCAAATAAAGTCAGGCTATTGCTGAAAATACGATTGCTCCAAGACAATGATTTAAAGTACAAAAGCGCCGGATCACCTTCACAATCGTTCGACGTTTTTAAATGTAATGATTTCTCATCGGGAATTATTGCAGTGCATTTTAGCGAATTAGATGACCGCCTGGCTTTTATGCTGGACGGTTTTTCGATTATTAGGAAGCTGCTGTTGAACAATATTCTTATGATGAAGTTCTAAAAGAATCTAAAAAATTCTAAAAGAAAAAACAACTTCTAAAAACTTCTAAAAAGATCTAAAATAAAAATAGCAAGTTAAAAGTGAGGTGATATCATGCAGAATCCGTTCAATCCAACTTTTGGTGATGTGCCTAAGATTTATCTTGATACTGGTAATCAAGCGGAATCATTGGCTGCGTTGATTAAAAACAGTGAATTTGCTCGTTCGTTCTTCATAACCGGTGTGCGTGGATCAGGTAAAACGACTTTTATGACACAGGTAGAAACATTGCTTAGTCAAGATTTGCAATGCCTGCCAATCAGCCTGATTAATGATGAGCATCTTTTATCGAGTTTTGTCCATCAACTAGAACGGGCCGTCGAGAGTAAGACTGCTGCTCTGGCCAAAAAACTATCAGGGTTTACTGCTGGACCGATTTCATTGTCCTTTAACAGTGAAGAAGCTGGCAGCGATGTTATTACGCGGGTCGTTGAATTGATGCAGATAGTAAAGAAGAAGCATCAATATGTTTTGGTTACGATTGATGAGGTTGACAACAGTAAGGCAATTCGCAGCTTTGCACAGGTGTTTAACGACTTGAAACGTCATCAGATGCCAATTTTTACACTAATGACTGGGTTACCAGATCTGATTTTAAATATTCAAACGGAAAATAAAATGACTTTCTTATTGCGCTCTGAAAAGATAACCATGGAGCCTCTAGGAAACGGCAATACTGCGCTTGGCTATTCCAAAGTGCTTGGATGCGACTGGGTAACTGCCCAGCAAATGGCTAACATGGTGCGTGGCTATTCATATGCCTTTCAGCTGCTTGGTTATTTGGCCTTTGAGTATCAAGAAAAGTTGGCGCGTCCAATTCAGCAGGCAGATTTAAAGTCAATTGAGCAGCAGTATATTGTTCAGTTGTTTGATAATGCCTATCAAAAAATTTTCGTTGATCTTTCACCACAAGATAAGAAATATTTAATTGCTGTAGCTGATCATCGTCGGTTTAAAGATGTCGTTTCAATGATGAATCAAAATGCTTCCTATGTATCGCAATATCGCCGTCGTGCCATTGAGCGTCATCTGGTGGTTCCGGCATCATATGGACAGGTTAACTACACGCTGCCATATTTCGCGGAATATCTAAAAGCGGTTCAAGATCCAAATTCCGTTTATTATGACTATCTCGAGTTTTAGAGGATTGGTTTCGTTTGCCGGCGTTGAAAAATTAAAACAGCTCGATTGCAATGGTCGGGCTGTTATTTATATCGGTAGCAGGATAAAGCGAAAATTTGAGGCACGAAAACGGAATATTTGTTATAATTAATCACGAAAATATGTGATAAACAAATAAGAAGGTGACTAGATATGTTGATTGATTTTAAAATGAAAAATTTCGCTTCATTTAAAGAGGAGATGATTCTCTCTGCTGAAACTGGTGCATATCTGAAAAGTTACCGAGAAACGAATACGTTTGAATTTAAAAACCTCAAATTGTTAAAAAACCTGCTGATTTTTGGTCCAAATGGTGCGGGGAAAACATGGGTCATCAATGGTCTTTTAACGATGAAGAAAATCGTTTTAAACGGGGGTGGCGAAAACAGTGCAAGCAGATTGGCATTTACGCCATTTGCTTTGGACGAGGACTCAAGAAATGAAGATACCAGTTTTACGATTGATTTATTGATTGACTCAGTTCAATATCAATATCGCTTTGACTATAATGCACGTGCGGTAACTTATGAATCATTAGACATTATTAAGCGAAACAAGACTATCAATTATTTCAAGCGACAAGATCAGAATTTATTGAACGTACCTGATCAATTAAAAGCATATATTAAAAATATGCGTATCAATGGCCTGTTTCTCTATATTGCGCAACAATTCAACGATATTCATGCAATGCGTATCTTTAAATGGTTTTATAATGATTTATACGCAATTAATAATTCAGGCATCGTACCAGCAAAGTTGGTCGAATTAATGAAGAATCAAATCTTGAAAGATGAAATGGTGGCCTTTTTACGAAACGCTGATTTTAATATTATTGACATTAGGGTTCGCGATATACCTACGCCAAATCTACAAGATATTCCTGAACAGCTGCAGCCACTCTTTAAAGATGCGCAGAAAACTGTGCCGCAACTATTTACTGTTCATAAAAAATATAATGGTGCCGGACAGGTCGTTGGAGATGAGGAATTTTCATTAAGCCAAGAATCGCTTGGGACAATCCGTATCTTTAAGATAGTGCTGTACATTATCTATTCGCAGGTTAATGGCAGTCACAAAACAATTTTGATTGATGAATTTGATGATTCGCTTCATAACGAATTGTCACAGTCGCTGGTCAGAATTTTTAATTCAAAGCAAAACCTAAATCAGTTTATCTTAACAACGCATAATATTCAGCTGATGGACTTAAAGGTGAGAATTGACCAGATTTACTTAGCTGAGAAAGATTTTCATGGTATCAGCACGTTAAACTCAATTTTTGATTTTAATGATCCACGCACTAAGGGACGCCTGGATATTCATTTTGCCAAGCGTTACATTGAGGGACGATATGGGGCCGTTCCGATCGTTGATACCGAAGAATTATTGAAGACTTTGGCAAGAGTTGATGGCATAGTGGGGGAACAATATGTCAAGAACGAGGAAAAAGATAAAACCACATTTTAGTATTGGCATTTTTTGCGAGGGCGCATCGGAAAAACAGTATTTTGACATGCTTAACAAAAAATATCGTCGCGGCAATGTCGTGACAACATATCACACAAAAATAAAAGTCAAAGATGCTGGGGCTTCTGGAAGAAAGTTGATTGAGACCGCCAATCAACACCAAAAACAAGAAAAATTTGATCAGGTATATGTTGTTTTTGACCGCGATGATCACTCAAGAGCAGAACTGCAACATTGCGAAAAACTTGCCGAGCGCTATAACATTAAAGTGATTTTTTCTTCAATTTCATTTGAGATTTGGATTTTGATGCATTTTGAAAGTGTAATGAAATCATATACAAGAAAAGGACTTTATCAAAAACTTTCGGGGAAAAAGTACTTTGGCCAAGATTATCGTCGTTTCAAAGGCTCTGATTATTCAAAATATCTTGAAGACAAAGTTCAGACCGCCAAATTAAATGCTGAACGGCTTTATCAAAAGAATAACAAGATCTATGACGATGATCCGTTTACCAATGTTGATAAAGCAATTAAAGAGATTTATGATATTGATCAATTTTAAAACAGCTCGATCGCAATGGTCGGGCTGTTATTTATATAATAGAAAAAATTAAAAAGCATGGCGACAGCTGGCTCGCTAAAAATTTTTTAAAGCTTGATCCAATCAGAACTATCACGTTTTACTCAGCGTTAAATTCTTGTCAAGCCTTGATATATCAATGATTAGCAACTATGATAGTCTTTGGCTGTTTTTGGAAGTGATGGTATTTTTATCATATATCCAGAAAAATTTAGGACGATTTTATGAGCATATCAAACGATAAATTAGCTTTGGATTATACATTGAATTCAGTTCGATATGCGATTCATGCCAAATCAAGAATTGAGTTTTAGCGTGCTTTTGATCGCCTTAACGTACGATTATGAAATCTATTTTATAACCTCGATCTGCAATAACAAATTACTGACTACAACATATAGTGATGTAAAAGTCAAGGCTTAACTAGATGTTGTGTTTTGCGCTAATATAGATGGTGTTCAAAAAAGGAGAGGATCACAATGAAGCTGCAGACGGAAAAAAACACCGGGCTAAATAGTCTGGCAGATTTAAAGGTAGTTAAAAGGGATGGGACTGAAACGCCCTTTTATGCCTATAAGCTGAACTTGATCTTTAAGTCACTTGACGCGGATTGGGCAACGCAACAATCCGTCTGCCAAGCTTTGTCACAGGCCTTTAAGGATCAGGCAAGCGCCACGACGATTGAGATTGCCGAAGCTTTTGTTGATGGACTGCGCCAGGCTGGTCATGACGATCTGGCAACGCGCTACATTGAATACCGCAAGCAGGATGAAGAAGCCTTTGCCGAGGCCACTAATCCGATGAACAAGCTCCATCAGCTGTTTGGCCGTGATTCCCATATCGTGCACGAAAATGCCAACAAGGACTCACGGGTCTTTAACACGCAGCGTGACCTGGAAGCCGGTGTGGTTAGTCGAGCACTGGGACTCAAAATGCTGCCAGGTATCGTTGCCAAGGCACATCTGCGTGGCGACATTCACTGGCACGATTTGGACTACTCTCCAGTTATGCCAGAAACCAACTGTTGTCTGATCGACTTTGACGAAATGTTCAAAAATGGTTTTAAGATTGGGAACGCGTGGGTTTCTTCACCACGCTCCATTCAAACGGCCACGGCTCAGATGTCGCAGATTATTGCCAACGTAGCTTCACTGCAGTATGGTGGCTGCTCGGCCAACCGCATTGACCAGCTGTTGGAGCCATATGCCAAGCTTAACTATGAAAAGCACATGAAGGATGCCAAGGAATGGGTTGCGCCAGACAAGCAGGAAGCCTATGCCAAGGCCAAGACTAAAAAAGACATTTATGACGCGATGCAGGCTCTGGAATATGAGATCAACACGCTCTACTCCAGTCAGGGGCAGACACCGTTTACGACGATCAACTTTGGTTTGGGAACTTCCTGGATCTGCCGCGAGATTCAAAAAGCAATTTTACAGATTCGCATCAAGGGGCTGGGCAAGGAACATCGGACGGCGATCTTCCCGAAGCTGATCTTTACTTTAAAGCGCGGTCTGAATCTTAAGCCAGGCGATCCCAACTATGATATCAAACAGTTGGCGCTGGAATGCTCTACTAAACGGATGTACCCTGACCTATTGATGTATGACAAGATCAAGGAGATTACGGGCTCATTCAAGACGCCAATGGGTTGCCGGTCGTTTTTGCAGGGCTGGAAAGATGAAAACGGCAAGGAGGTCAACTCTGGCCGGATGAACCTGGGCGTGGTTACGGTCAACCTGCCTCGGATCGCTTTGGAGGCTCATGGCGACAAGCAGCTGTTCTGGCAGATCTTTGATGAAAAGATGAACATTGCCAAGATCGCGCTGGACTACCGGATCAAGCGGACCAAGGAAGCCAAGCCGGAAAACGCGCCGCTGCTTTACATGTATGGTGCGTTTGGCAAGCGGCTGAAGAAAGACGACAGCGTTGATGAGGTCTTCAAGAACAGCCGCGCGACCGTATCATTGGGCTACATTGGTCTGTATGAGGTCTGCTCAACGTTCTACGGTCCAAAGTGGGAACACAACCAGGAAGCTCACGACTTTGCGGTTTCAATCGTCAAACAGATGCATGACCTTTGTGCGCAATGGGAAAAAGAAGAAGGCTACCACTTCAGCGTCTACTCCACGCCAGCCGAATCTTTAACGGACACGTTCTGCCGGGATGACGAAAAGAAGTTTGGCCTGGTTGAAGACGTCACTGACAAGGAATATTACACCAACAGCTTCCACTATGACGTCCGCAAGCATCCGACGCCATTTGAAAAGCTGACGTTTGAAGAAGACTTTCCTCAGTACGCAGCGGGTGGTTTCATTCACTACTGCGAATATCCAAACCTGCGTCAGAATCCGAAAGCGTTGGAAGCCGTTTGGGACTGGGCATACGATCATGTCGGCTATCTGGGAACCAACACCTCAATCGATCAATGTTTCAAGTGCGGCTTTAAAGGCGAGTTCAAGGCCACAGCGCGCGGCTTTAAGTGTCCACAATGCGGCAACACTGATCCCGCAACCTGTGACGTGGTTAAACGGACTTGCGGCTACCTTGGCAATCCTCAGGCACGGCCAATGGTTCATGGTCGTCACGAAGAAATCATTCACCGGGCTAAGCACATGGATCCTGGCATGATCAAGACGGCCGCTGAATTCCAACGGAGCCGGCAGCTGGATGATAAGGCGCACGCTAACATCACCGGCGATCAGATCTAGCAGGCTGCCAGCGTCTGGTTCAGCATCCTAAGCAGCCGGCAAAATGCTCAGCTCGGCTTTAGCCAAGGTGCTGCGTCTGCATTTTAAAAATCAAAGTGCTGAATCCGTGTCTTGGAAAATTCGGCGCCCGCAATTTAAAGACCACGCAGCCCGCAATTTAAAAAACACGCAGCGACTGGTTCAATGATCAGCATGGCTGGAAAATATTACTGACTTAAAACGACGCCACCTTAAGCTTCGGCGTTTCAATCAAAATTAAACAACTCGTGAATACCGCTAAGGGTCCGCATTCGGCTAGACCGAACGTCGGGCCTTTATTGCTTTAGAAAGGAAGATATGCATGACAAAAGAACGTCCAATCAGACTCCCCAAGAATCCTAAACCCAAGGAATGGCTGGCCGAGGATCATTCCTTACAATACATTGCCGACTACAAGCCATTTAACTTTGTCGATGGTGAAGGGGTGCGCTGCAGTCTTTACGTCAGCGGCTGCCTGTTCAACTGTCCTGGCTGCTACAACAAGGCCGCGCAAAACTTTCACTATGGTCAGCCCTATTCACAGGAACTGGAAGATCAGATCATTGAAGACTTGGATCATGACTATGTTCAAGGACTGACGCTGTTGGGCGGGGAACCATTCTTGAACACCCAGGTCTGCTTAAAGATCATCAAGCGCGTGCGCAAGGAGTTTGGCCATACCAAAGATATCTGGTCATGGTCGGGCTACACTTGGGAAGAGCTGCAGCAGGAATCATATGACAAACTGGAAATGCTGAGCCTGATCGATATTTTGGTTGACGGTCGCTTTTTAGAAGGGCAAAAGGATTTGACGCTGCAGTTTCGGGGCAGTGCCAACCAGCGCATCATTGACGTGCAGAAATCATTAAAAGCCAACCAAGTCGTTATCTGGGATAAGCTGGTTCACTAGAAAAGAGGCCATCATGACATTAAAAATCAATCATCTGCATGCCATTATCAAAGAAACCGGCGAAGAAATCTTAAAAGGCGTTGATCTAACGGTGCCAACCGGTGAGATTCATGCCATCATGGGTCCCAATGGCACGGGAAAGTCAACGCTGTCAGAAACGATCATGGGCTATCCGGCCTATGAGGTTACGCAAGGTACGGTAGAGTTTGATGGTCAGGACGTCTTGAGTCTGCCAGTCAACGAACGCGCCAGACTGGGAATGTTTTTGGGGATGCAGTATCCGGCCGAGATTCAAGGAGTCAACAATGCTGATTTTATCCGCACGGCAATCAATGCTCAGCGTCCTGAAGATGATCCATTGCCAGTGCTGCAGTTTATTCAACGCCTGCAAGAAAACATGGCGCTGCTGGAAATGCCCGCTGATATTACTGATCGGTATTTAAACGTGGGCTTTTCCGGTGGGGAGAAGAAGCGCAATGAAGTATTGCAGATGCTGATGCTGCAGCCTAAACTGGCGATTTTAGATGAGATCGACTCGGGGCTGGATATTGACGCGCTGCGAATCGTAGCCAAAGGGATCAATCATCTGCGCGGGCCTAAGTTCAGTGCGTTATTGATCACTCATTATGAGCGGCTGCTGGAGTACGTTACGCCAGACAAGATTCACGTCATGGTGGATGGTCAGATCGTCAAGACGGCGGGACCGGAACTGGCTGACGAGCTGGAAGCAGACGGCTATGCCAAGTACGAACAGATCAGAAGAAATGGCGTGAGCGAATGAATCAACAACTTTTAAGTCAAGTGATGGCCAGCTGTGTGAATGCACCAGACTGGCTGATGAAAAAAAGACAATTGGCGGTTTTGCTTCAAGAACGGTTCAAAAGCACGCCAGCCGCGGAAAAAATCATGGCTGCCTGGCTGGCAAATCCCAGTCTCGCCCAGCTAGAGCAATCAGTTGGCGAGCAGACAAATGCTGATCAGGTTAAAGCTGCCGGCTTGCACACGACTGGCTGGGTTAATCTGCCTTTGTTTACCGCTGCCAATGCCTATCCTGAATTGCTGCAGGAAAATCTGATGGAAAAGGCGATCTCATGGCAGGACAGTCAGCTTAATGCCATGCACCTGGCCTTGCTGAATGGCGGCCGCTTCATTTATATTCCAGATGGCACGATCGTCAAAGAACCTATTGAACTGACCGTTGACTGTTCATTGCCGAACTATCATAATCTGGTGATCGTCGGTGCCGGTGCCCAGGCAGCCATTGTCGAGCATCAAACCGCCACGGGCAGACAGCCGGCTTATTTTGGCACGGAACTGCTTTTAGGCGATGGCGCGCGGGTCGACTACTATCAGTCCAACCGCTTTTCGGCTGTGCAGAATCATCAGGCAGTCAGGGCCTATCAAGCACAGCATTCAGTTTTGAATATGTATCTGGCCTTGTTTGATGAGCATGATTTGACGACCGATTTTTATGCCAATCTGGATGGTCAAGGCGGAGCAGCCGAGATCAAAATGGTTACGATTGCCAGTGGTCAGCAGGTCCAAGACGTTCAGACACAGATTCTTAATCATGGTCCGCATACGGTCGGTAATATCGTCCAAAACGGCGTGGCTAAGGATAAGGCTGTTTTAAATTTTCATGCAGTTGGCAAAACCGAGCGTGGGGCATATGGCGCCAACTCGCAACAGCAGAGCCGCATTCTGACGCTTTCTGATGAGTGCAAAGGCGAGGCGGATCCCGTGCTGCTGATTGAAGAAAATGACGTTAATGCCGGGCACGCTGCCAGTATCGGCAAGGTTGACGCGGATGATCTCTATTATCTGGAATCGCGCGGCCTCAGTGAGCATGACGCGCAGGTACTGCTGACGCGGGGCTTTTTACTGCCGGTTTTAAATCAGTTCCCGGATCAAAAGCTGCGGGAAAAGCTGGTTGATGAACTGGCGCAAAGATTGGAGGAAAAGCATGAGTGATCAAGCAAGCCAACAGGCAGCAGACAAGGCAGCAATTCATGAATTTGCCAGCCAGCACTATCAGTTTGGCTTTCATGATGACGTCAAGCCGATCTTTTCAACTGGAGTCGGGCTGACGGAAGAAACGGTTCGTGAAATCTCACGCCGCAAGCATGAGCCGGACTGGATGCTGAAGATTCGTCTGGATGCCTACCATCAATATCGTCAAATGAAGCTGCCGACTTTTGGACCTGATCTGAGTCAGCTGAATCTGGATGAGCTGCGCTATTTCCAACGGCCAACCGATCACGTGGCGCGCAGCTGGGATGACGTGCCCCAAGCAATGAAAACGACTTTTGAAAAGATGGGCGTTCCCGAAGCCGAGCGTAAATATCTGGCGGGAGCAACGGCACAGTATGAATCAGAGGTCGTTTATGCCAATCTAAAGCGGGATCTTTCACGCCAAGGAATCATTTTCATGGATACGGATACGGCCGTTCAAAAACATCCCGAAATCGTCAAACAGTATTTCGCGACGCTGGTTCATCCCGATGACAATATTTTCACGGCACTGAATACAGCGGTCTGGTCGGGCGGCACGTTTATCTATGTACCAAAGGGCGTGCATGCTGACGCGCCGCTGCAGAGCTTTTTTAGAATCAATGCCGAAAATACGGGGCAGTTTGAGCGGACGCTGATCGTGGTTGAGGATGGCGCAAGCGTTAACTATGTCGAAGGCTGCACGGCACCGGTCTATTCTGAAGACAGTCTGCATGCGGCCGTGGTTGAGGTGTTTGTGCATCCCAATGCCTTTTGCCGCTATACGACGATTCAAAATTGGTCCAGCAACGTCTACAGCCTGGAAACCAAGCGTGCTGAAGCCGAAGCCGGGGCTACGATGGAATGGGTTGACGGTAATCTGGGCTCCAAGGTCACGATGAAGTACCCCAGCATCTATCTGCGGGGGCGTGAAGCTAAGGGAACCATGCTGTCGATTGCGTTTGCCAATGGTCCGATTGATCAGGATACCGGTGCCCGCATGATTCATCAGGCGCCGCACACGCATTCAACGATTATTTCCAAATCACTGTGTCGGGCAGGCGGCATCTGTGACTATCGCGGCGAGGTTAAGATGGATGAAAACGCGCACGGCTCAAGCTCGCATGTTGAATGTGACACGATTATCATGGACGACGATTCAAGTTCAGATACGATTCCATATAATAAAGTCGCGGTCGGGGACGTAACGATGGAGCATGAGGCCAAGGTATCTAAAGTTTCTGAAGAAGAACTCTACTATTTAATGTCGCGTGGGCTGAGCGAAGAAGAAGCAACCAAAATGATCGTCATGGGTTTTATTGAACCGTTCACCAAGCAGCTGCCAATGGAATACGCGGTGGAATTGAATCGTTTGATTGACTTTCAAATGGAAGGCTCGGTCGGTTAGGGCTTGATTTAGAAGGATTTTGCACGGCTGAATCGTCAACCAAGCCATTACTGGGCAAGTGGTTACCGTAAAACAATGCCAGGTTTGTCTTGTTTGGTTGTCAAAAATAGTTTTAGGCTGGAATTGGATTTGTCGATCAATGGAAAATAAACGATTTTGGCACTGAAAATGCCGATTAAAGATTACAAAATTGTCACAAACAAGGTCATAAATTCCTAAATTTTAGGATTTATGGCCTTTTTTTATGAAAAATAAAAATTTTTTTACTCTGAAATATTACAAAATCGGCTATTTTTCGGCTGTAGTGAAAACAGATTCATGCAAGACCATTATAATGCGATTTATAACGAGTTTAGGTCAGCCTAAGTTTATGGATGAAAGCGGATTACATTACACGTTTTTACAGAATTCGCGATTTTTGAGATATTCCGGTAATTGCACGGTAAAGCTGAGGGGTTATAGTATTCACCGTTGATAAAGATAAAGAGCAAAAAACCTGAACTACAGATAAAAAAGGATGAATCTATTTTATGAAAATTTCAAAGAAAGCTGTTAAAATCTCTGCTGCCGTTGCTGGTGCCGTAGCTTTGGGCACGGTTGGCACGGCAATCACTGCCAATGCCGACACGGTTTACACGGTTCAGTCCGGCGACACGCTGTCTGGAATTTCCGCTAAGCTGGGTCACAACTTAGACTTTGTAGACCAATTGGCATCCAAGAATAACATCGCTAACAAGAACCTGATCTATGTTGGTCAAAAACTGGTTATCGCTGACGATGGCGAAGTATCCTCAGCAACTTCAGAACAAGCTGCTACGTTGCCAAGTGCTACGGCTGAAAACACGGCTACGGCACAAGACAGCACGGCGCAATCTGCTGACAGTGCCGCTCAGTCAACGGCTGCTGATACCAGTGCAGAACAAGCTGCCAGTGATGCTGCCGCTGCTCAGGCTGCCAGTGACGCTGCTGCTTCTCAAGCTGCCGCATCCCAAGCCGCTGCTTCTCAAGCTGCTGCCCAGGCCCAAGCTGCGCAACAACAAAGTGCGCAAGTTCAAGCAACTACTTACAGTGCCAACACTTACAGCACCAACACGACTACTACGGCTACGACCACGTCCTACACTTCGACGGTCAGTGGCGACGAAGCAGCTGCTAAGGCTTGGATTGCCAACAAAGAATCTGGCGGCAGCTACACCGCACAAAATGGTCAATACTACGGTAAGTACCAATTGAGTTCTTCTTACCTGAATGGCGACTACTCAGCTGAAAACCAGGAAAAGGTTGCTGACAGTTACGTTGCCAGTCGTTACGGCTCATGGACGGCTGCTCAACAATTCTGGCAGACTCATGGCTGGTACTAAAAATCAGCTTAACTAAATTAGATAAAATGAAAAGCAATGGCGATTTTCTGCCATTGACCCGTATCCCCAAAGTTGGCAACACAACCTTGGGGGTATTTTTGTGTTGCATCCTTTTTGCACCAGCAAGAGAAATAGGACGGTTTGATTTAATTGGCAGGGCAGTTTAGATAGTCGGAATGAATGGTTCGTTATATTATCAGGAAATTAAAGCAGCTGTGCGGGTGATTTCTAGTAGTGTTAGAATAAGACGCAGATAAAATTGAGAAGAGGGATTTGTGATGACTGCAATCAACTGTCAACAAACACGAATTGAAACAACGCATCGGATTTTGAATGGTGACTTGAATGAGCATGGGACGCTGTTTGGCGGTCGCCTGCTGGAAGCCGTGGATGCAGAGGCTTCAGTCGCGGCAATGCGGGTTGCTAGAGCTACTTTGGTCACGGCCGCCATGGATCACGTTCAATTCGTCAAGCCATTTCACCTGCAGGATGCCATGATTGTCAGAGCAGTGGTTACTGGGCTGGGGCATCGATCAGTTGAGGTATTCGTAAAGGTTTTGGGCGAGCACTTGATGACAGGCGAGCGTTTCGTTGGCTTTACCTGCTTTTTGACCTACGTGGTACCGGCAGCAGGGGCAGGATTGGTTTACGATGAATTGATTGCTGATAATGATGAAACCAAATATCTGCTGGCTGGCTATCAGGATCGTCGTGCGCAGCGGGGCGTGGTTCGTCAGCAGGAGCGCGATTTGTTGGCTCATTTGAGTTGCGAATAGGCCGGCACGTTTACTAGCGGCTTGGGAATCGTTGAGACGTCGGCGGATTTACTAGCGGTGTGGGAATCGTTGAGACGTCGGCAGATTTACTAGCAGTGTGGGAATCGTTAAGACGTCGGCGGATTTACTAGCGGCCTGGAAACTATTAAGATGTTGGCGGGAGGTATCGGTATCTCACGCAAAAACATCATGGCTGAGGTTGTGATATTGTCGTGCGATCGATTGCGGTAATGGACGATCAGCTCATTAATGATGATAGATGTCCCAGATGCGACTTTTATACAAAAAAACTTGCATAAAACGCCCAAAGAAAAACGCATTACCTACTTTTAGCAAAAAATGATGTATAAGTAGGTAAAAATCGATGTATATTGAGTTAGGCGTCCCTAACATTACCTACTATTGATCGAAAATATCATAATAGTAGGTAATTCACAAAGGCGGTCTAACCCAATCAGCCTTCAAATATACATCTTTACCTACTATTTAGAAAAAAACTGCCATAAGTAGGTAAAGTTGGCGCGATTCAATATGCAGCTACCTACTATTGGCCAAAAAACAGCGAATAGTAGGTAGTCTTAGAGTCCGCAGCCAGATTAAGCCCGATTTTCTTCACAAAGTCAGCTGCTTAGCGGTGAAAAAATGGTCGCCGACTGAATTCATGACAGCTGGCAGTGAAAAATACTCGTACTGGCAGTGGAGGATGCTTATTCGAATCTGCTGAATCTGTAAAATATTGTTGAATAAAGAAGAGACATCCTGCTGTTCAAACAAGATGTCTCTTTTCTGTTTTTAAATTAGAAAAATCCAGAATATGGTTTTTGGCAAACTGACTGATGCAGCCAATTAATAAGCGTAATGAAATCAAAGACCGGTCGCTTGGCTGCCGCTTGAATCGCCGCAGCATATGGCGGCAGATCACTGCATTCCAATAAGATGGCACCGACTTCGGGATGATTGGCAACTACCGACTGAGCTTTTTGCATTAATGCTTTAGTCAGTGCGCCATTATCAAGAACGGTTTGTCCATAGCGAATCGCGTGAAATTCGGGTAGACTGCCAACATCGACAAAAATTACATTATGGTCATCAGCGTTGACATTGTTCAAAAGCTTTTGATCAGCACCGTTAATGTCTGCGACCAGTACGGCGATTTTTTGATTGGCTTGCAGACTAAGAGAAATCAATGGCAGCTGCGCAAGACTGGAGAGGATAACTGGAACCTGAACGCTTGATTGAACCTGACGCTGGAAGTTGGCAAAGTACCCGCACGCGCCAACGATTGCTTTAACCCCTCTTGCTTCGAGTCTTTTGGCTGCATTGACGATCACATCAATTGCCGCCGGATCATTTTCGAAGAGTTGTTCAATTTCAAGATCGATTACCTCATAGTCAACTGGAAAGGTAAAGGTCGTAGCATTGGCGACATTGCCTGGGAGCTTGGGATAGTCAAGATTGACGGCGATGATGCCGATTGCGTTGCCAGCAATGGGACTGACGCTGGGCGAGACAGATTGATTCTGATTGTTAGAGCTAATGTAGCCATATGGATTAGCCATTGTTCTTCTCCTTAAAGTTGCCGTTTATCAGGTAATCCAGCAGTTCGTCTTTGTTAAGATGCGCGATATCCAATTCATCAAGCGTGACGCCGGTTTGGTAAAAGTCAGTTCCAACCATCGCGGATCCTAATGTGATGATGCTGTCAATCACTGGCGTTGCAACGCCGAATTTCTGCCCCAGTTCATGATAGACATGGCAGCCGACTGGAATATCTTCAGTAACGTAGCGATCGTGAATACTAAATGGACCGGTACCAAATGCCATTGGAAACTGATCGTCAAATGGCGCCTCGGCCCCATCACCCATATATTCAGGTCCTAAAATATTTGAGCGTGAGAAGAAGGTCTTTTTTGGATAACGGGCAATATCGACGCCAATCGTTTCGGCCAGTTTGATTTCTTCTTGATAAAAGGCATATTGAACTTCAGAAACTGATTCCGTATAAACATGAGAGTAAATTGAAAAGTCGCTCTTGTCGTTGCCGCCAAAAACGCGTCCGTAATTTTCCATCACGGCAGCGCCCAGTACGGTACCAGGGCAGTGCAGGGTTGGATTAACGTTGCTAAAGCCAATGTCGAGTACCGTCTTGCCGCCAACTGGACCATCACCAAACGTAATCGAATCAAAACAGCCAATATGCTGCGTGCTTTCCAGGAACTTGTCTTGATCAGTCGAAGGCAGGGCGGCTCCCCGCAAAGAGATTGCTCGGTACCGGAAGAATACCCGTTTAGTGTCAATGCCGGCTTCTTTGACAATCCGCGTACCATATGGCGCACTTGACCAGCCGCCAATGATTACGTTGAGTTCAGGACGCTTTTCCCGCAGCTGCTTGCGTAAACGCAGACTGCCGAAATTGTCGGGGATGATATGGATGATCTGACCATCTTCCAAGAGTGGTACCAGCTGTTCAAAGAAAGCGTTGTGGCCAACTGAAGGAACGGCGACCAAAATAATCTGTGCGCCGGCAACGACTTCTTTTAAATCATCGGAAACGAGATCGAATTTGGCAATGCCGCTGCGCTTAAAGTTATAGCGGTTATATTCAAAGCCTTGAATCTCAATGCCGGTTTTATCAATATCTTTTAACGACTCTTTGGCAAATTCTGGTAAATCGAACAGGCGGACATGATTGCCAGCCAATTGACAGTCGGCAGCTACGGAACGACCAACCGCTCCGGCTCCTAAAACAGCAATAGTATATTCAGATAAGTTTTGTGCTACCATTTGAATTCCTCTTTTCTTAAAAATAAAAACGCCCCCAGCAATGCACTCGTCACTGCTAGGGGCGTGTTATACGCGTTACCACCCTAATTTGATAAAGAATTGCTCCTTTATCCTCAGCTGGTGCCTCCAAGTAGGAGAGACCAGAACGGAATATCGACCGTTAACCGGAAATGGCTTGCCAAAAGCTCACCGTTTCTAAGACTCAGAGACCATCTTCATTAAGCATTTGCCAACGGTTTTCACCAGCCACCGTCTCTCTAAAGGCATCCGCTTAACTACTCATCTCTTCAGCGTCATTAATTAATTTTTCATAATTCTATAACGATTAATTAATTTTTGTCAACAAAAAACTGAGAATTTATTTTATCGATGAACTCAGCCATAAGGTCACCCCCCTAGCTGGCAAGTAATATTCAGCAGTTAAAAAGCAATAAATCAATCAAAAATTCAAGAAAAAACCGTAATTTGAGGGCTGAAATCTTCAAATTTACGGCTTTTTTATTACAGATTAAGGGACGCCTAACTTTTTGATTGAAACATTGATGAAAACAAAACCGGGCGCTGACGATGACGTTTTCAACCCTAATCGTTTAGAATTGATGAAACCGGCTTACATTACGAAACATTACGAAAATAGCGGAATTTGATATTTGCGATTAACCCACGTGTAACGTTGAACCTGTATAGTAGTCACCGTTGATAAATAAGCAAGATCAAAACAAACGAAAAAGGATGGATTTAACAAATATGAATTTTAACAAGAAAGCTATGAAGATTACCGCAGCCGTTGCTGGTGCCGTTGCATTGGGCACGGTGGGAGCAGCAACTACGGCCAACGCCGACACGACCTACACGGTACAGGCCGGCGACACGCTTTCCAGCATTTCATACAAGTTGGGTCACAACCTGGACTTTGTTGACCAGCTTGCCCAAAACAACAACATCGCCGACAAGAACCTGATCTTTGTTGGTCAACAGCTGACGATCAAGGACGATGGTGAAGTCGTAGTCAGCGATCAAAATGGTCAACAGACTACGGTCGCCCAAGTTCAAACTCAGCCAGCTGCTCAAACGACTGCTGCTGCGCAATCGACAACGCAATCAGCTGCCAGCCAAGCATCTTCAGGCACGCAATCAACGTATACTTCCACTGCTTCTGGTAGCGATGCCGCTGCTAAGGCTTGGATTGCTGCTCGTGAATCTGGTGGCAGCTACACCGCGCAAAACGGTCAATACTACGGTAAGTACCAACTGAGTTCTTCTTACCTGAATGGCGACTACTCAGCTGCCAACCAAGAACGCGTGGCTGATAATTACGTTGCCAGTCGTTACGGTTCTTGGACGGCTGCTCAACAATTCTGGCAAAGCCACGGCTGGTACTAAAATCCAGCTTGGCAATGCCAAATCATCCCTGATCATTTGATTTCCCAAAAAACGATCTCAATCAATAAACATATTTCCTTACCAAAAGAAGCGGCCGCGTTTTGCGTGTCGCTTTTTTTCGTGGCGGAAAGGCAGCTGCCTAAACGAATTTAGCGAAGGCTGGGGCTTTTAGAAGTTGCCTTAAGATATCAGCTGCCAAATGAAATCGATCCAACTTTGCTTAGTTTTGGTACAATCTAAGAAAACGACTATTAATGAGGGAACCATGCTAACCATTTATGACCTAAAAAAACAAACCATGCTGACGCAGCCGGAATTCTTTGATCTGACGACGGCTTATGATATCTTAAGCGGCGTATCGTTTGTCGGCTCGTTTAAGATTATTGAACAAGAGCTGTTGCCGCGCTTTAAGCAGATTAAGCTGATCTTGGGAATGGAGGATCAAAAGACGGGCCAGAACCTGAATCAGTTTTTTGATCTTTCACGGCGCACGAAAGAACTCAAGAATGCCAGTGAAGAATTTCTGCGGCGAATCACGGATGAAACGCTGCAGCTGCATTTTACCAAGGATCATTTATTTCACAGCAAGTATTTTATCTTTGAAAACGAGACTCAGTTTGCGATCTTTAACGGCTCGATGAATCTGACAGACAAGGCATTGCACGACAATCACGAAATGATGTGGCTGTACACCGGCGATAAAAGCGTGGCGGCCGATCAAGCCATCTATCAGGCTCACCAGCAGCTGTTTGAGCAAAACTTCAATCAGGACAGTACGGAATATCTGAGCCGCAAGCTGATCAACCAGCTGCACGACAAATCAGTTGATGAGATTGCGGCCGTCTTGACTGAGGCAACGTTTGAGCAGCTGGATAATAAGTCGATTCAAGTACATGCTAAAGATATTGAGCAGGTAGTCGATGAAGCTAAGCGCGAGCAGATCAGTTACGCGGTCAAGCCGGAAGTCGTGCAGACGGTGTCGACGATCTATACCGTTAAGGGTAATCGGCGGCGCAACAAAGAACAGGCCAAAAGTACCGTCAAGCAGCTGGTCTATCGGACGTTTAAAAAGCCCCATTCTGAAGAAGCTGATGCCAGTGAGCTTTATCCACGGCCAATGTGGTCATATCAAAGTGATCAGATAATCGTTCAGGATCAAGCAGACGGACTGTATCATCCATTGACGGTGGCGGATGATTTGGTAACCAGAGCTGATGTGGAGAACTTTGTCAAAATCATCAAGAGTTTTCGCTATAACAAAATCAAGGATGAAAGTCAGCAGGCACTCTCGGCGTTTGTCTATTTGATGACGGCACCCTTGATTTGGAAGATTCGCGCGCTTTACCGGGATTCCAATTTCTCTAAGAGTCCGGATCAGGTACCAGTCTCCATGGTTTTGATTGGCCGCGGGACGACGGGGAAGACGCTGCTGGTGCGCGATTATTTCAAGCCGTTTATTGGAGACGATTCGCCAAGCGTTCAGTATGTCCAGATCAATCAAGGAAATGGCGCGCATACCAACCGTGCTGTTGAGTTTTTGGGCAGCTACCTGCAGTCGAAGCGGTTTGTCTCGCCGATGATCATTGACGAGTTAAATGAAAACTTTCTGCATAGCAAGGTGGCAACCAACGCCATCAAGCAGTGGTCCAACACGCTGACTGACATTCACAACGTCAACGTATTTGCCATGAACCATAATGCCGGTGATCGAACCATCAACAACCTGGAAGAAATCACCAAGCGGGTCTACTACCTTTCGTTTGAGGCGGGCTGGAAAGATCTCAAGCAGCAGCGCTATGACTACAATATTTTGGTCAACAGCGTCAATGACCATATCTATCGCTGGATGACCTGGCATTTGAACGAACGACTCAATGATCTGACTGGTCAGGAAGAAGAACGCTTGGTACAGGACTATCTGTATCTGACCAAAGAACTGTTAAACGAGCTGCTGACTCGGTTTGGGCTGGCTGATGAATTGGCCGATCTCATCTGGCAAAACTATGACTACAAGGTTGATCGCAATCGTCTGACTTGGAAAATGCTGATCAAGGATGACAACTTTGAGCATGTCGCGTTTACTGAAGGGGATGACCAGCGATTCAGCGTTTCGAAGGCAATTTTCAACAACCTCAAGGGCAGCACCTATGAAAACATCAATCAAACGCTGGACAACTACTATAATATGTTTCCGCGCGAATCTGGCGTAGCGCTTGATCAATACGACAACGGCATGGTCTTAGACATCGACCGCTTTGACCATTTTGTCGGCGAGCCGCTGATCAGACGCTACTATGAGCAGCTGCATCAAAAAGAAAATCAGCAAGATCAGCTTACTCAGCTGCTTAAAGCTCAAGCCCAGCAGTCTGCCAAACAAGCTGCCCGCCAAGAAAAACACGATGAGATGATGCTAAAAGCAATGGAGCAGCTGGCAAGCAAGAAACAGCAGCCTAAGCGCCGTGGCATCTGGTCGCGCTGGTTTAAGGGCGATGACTGATCAAGAAACGTGCCGGCGATTGATACGAGCCGGCGGTACTTTTGATCGGGCTTAAATATTGGTTAATAAGGAAGGATCAAAATGATAAAACTAATCGCGGTTGATATTGATGGCACGCTGCTTAACGATCAAGGCCAGATTCTGCCGGCGACGATTCAAGCTGTTCAACGGGCAGCCGCAGCCGGTCAAAAAATCGTGCTGTGTACCGGTCGGCCGCTTTGTGGAGTGACGGATTATCTTAAGCAGCTCGGACTTTGGCAGCAAGCGGACCAGTACGTAATCAGCTATAATGGCTCGCTGATTCAGACGACGACCCAAGAAACGTTGATGAGTCACCAGCTGCAGTTTAGCGACTATCTTGATCTGCTGGAATTTGCTCACCAAAATCAAGCCGCGTTCAGTCTGTTGACGCCTGCTTGCATGTACGTCACGCCTGGCGATCAAAACAGCGTTATCTTAAAAGAAGCGGAAACGGTTGGGATTGAGCTGCAGACGCGCACGCTGGCAGAAATGCGTGCTTTGCCAAATCTAATACCGGTCAAGGGCATGATCCTGGATGAACCGGCCAAGCTGGATTACCTGCAAACTGTCATGCCAAAAGACTTTAAGCAGCGCTTTACGGTCCTGCGCAGTCAAAAAGACCACCTGGAGTTCACGCATCCTTTAGCCAGTAAGGAATCCGCACTGAGACAGCTGACCGGTCTGCTAAAGATTGAGCCGACTGCGACGATGGCAATTGGTGATGAGCAAAATGATCTGGGAATGATAAAAGCAGCTGGAATTGGCGTGGCAATGGGCAACGCAGTACCGCAGCTGCGAGCGATTGCTGACCAGGTTACGGCCGACAACAATCATAATGGAGTTGGCGAGGCAATATCTAAGGTTTTGTCTGTTAGCGCTCCTTCGACAGGCCGACAACAATCATAATGGAGTTGGCGAGACAATCTTGAAATGACGTTAAATATGGTCGAGCCGATTGATAAATCATATCATTGGCAGCGGGGTTGATCGTCAACGGCACCGTGTTAAAGGCGGCTTAGTTGATTGGCAACCGCTGATCACCGTGGCAGCTTAAAGTAGCGGTTCATCAGCGAAAAAAGCTGGCGGCTGATCATTGGCATTCTGACAGGCCGGTGAAAATAAGACCGTAAAAAATCTAAAAATGGGTTTGATCTAGATGGATCGGACCCATTTTTATTTTTGCATACAACGGTATATTTTTAGAATATTATACAATTATCTAAAGGGAGGAGTTTGTAGTCAGATAGTTAATCTTGTTTATTTATTAAAATAATATTCTCTTTAAAAGCGCTTAAATGGGGATTTAATAATTATTATTCAAGGAATATAAGAAAATGACCAATAAAAGGTTGTCGAATTCTAATTCATGGGTTATATTATCACCAATGATTTTATTAATTTTTTATGCAATCACGAACAAGGAGGTCACAGATTATGAACGCAGCCATCATCGGAGTGACTGGTTATAGCGGCACGGTTTTATACCAGCTGCTCAGTCAGCATCCAGCGGTTGAAAACATTCACCTGTATGGTCATCAAGATACTGCCGCACCACGCTTTTTAAATGATGAAGTAGAGGCTTTCTGTGACCGACGAATCATGATTGAGCCTTATGACGCCCGAAAAATTATGGCCGCAAATGACGTGGTGTTTTTCGCCACGCCGGCGGGAGTCACTGCCAAATTGGCTCAGCCTTATTTAGACGCCGATTTTCCCGTAATCGATCTTTCCGGCGACATGCGCTTAAAGGATCCCAAAGAGTATGCCAAGTGGTACCACAAGGATCCGGCTCCAGCTGATCAACTGGCAAAAGCACAATATGGCTTGGCTGAATTCAATGCCGTGCATGCCGGCTATGTTGCTAATCCCGGCTGTTACGCGACGGCCACGCTGTTAGGGCTGGCGCCGCTGGTCAAAAAACATTTGATCGATCTGGACTCGATTATCGTTGATGCCAAGTCGGGACTTTCCGGCGCGGGCAAGAAACTGACGACCAGCTCGCATTTTGCCTGGATCAACGAAAACTCGCAACCTTACAAGGTCAATCAGCACCAGCACATCCCAGAGATTCTGCAGCAGCTGCAGCAATGGGATGCAGGCGTCAAGGCTCTGCAGTTTACGACGACGCTGATTCCAGTAACGCGCGGCATTATGGCTTCGATTTATGCCAAGCCGTTGCCGGGCGTTGATGAAGAAAAACTGACCGCGGCCTTTGAAGAATGCTACGGCAAGCGACGATTTGTCCGCCTGATTAAAAACGGCTGGCCAAGCATCAAAGAAGTCAGTCATTCGAATTTCTGCGACCTGGGCTGGGCACTGGATCCCAACAGTCACACGATCCTGGTCGTTTCCGTAATTGATAATCTGATGAAAGGGGCTGCGGGACAAGCAGTCCAAAACCTGAACCATATGTTTGAACTGGACGAGACGCTGGGATTGCCAATGATTCCCAGCTGGCCATAATGAAAGGATGTCTTTAATATGATGGAACCACAAACTACGCCAAACGTTGCTTCAATTGTCGAAACTGCCTTTACTTGGCCTAAGGGATTTTACAGTGATGGGCTGCATGCTGGACTCAAGGCTGAAAAACCAGATCTGGGCTGGCTGTTTTCCAAAGTACCAGCCAGTGCCGCGGGGGTTTATACGACCAACCAGTTCTGTGCGGCGCCAACTGCCTTAACCAAAGAAACGATCAATCATGATCATCAGCTGCAGGGAATCATCGTCAACAGTGCGATTGCCAATTCCTGCACGGGTCCTCAAGGTAAGCTGGATGCTTTAAAAGAACAGGCACTGATGGCTAAAAAGCTGGGTGTCAGCCAAAATCTGATCGGCGTGGCCTCAACCGGGGTAATCGGCGAAATGCTGCCAATGGACAAGATCAAGGCCGGGATTGCCAAGCTGAAGCAAACCAAGTCGGCTAAAGTTACCGAAGCCGTCCTGACCACGGATACTCATACCAAGACGATTGCCGTTAAGTTTGAAATCGCGGGTCATCAATGCACGATGGCAGGCTTTTGCAAGGGTTCGGGAATGATTCACCCAAAGATGGCCACCATGCTAGGCTTTGTGACGACCGATGCCAAAATCAGCGGGGCCTGCCTGCAGGATTTGTTAAGCGAGGAGGTTGACACGACTTTCAATCAGATCACGGTTGATGGCGACAACTCTACTAATGATATGGTCGTTACCATGGCAAATGGGCTGGCAATGGCGGATGAGGAATCATTGACGCCGGACCACCCAGATTATCCAGTCTTTGCCCAGGCCTACCATCAAGTGCTGAGTGCGCTGGCCAAAGAGATTGCCCGTGATGGCGAGGGGGCAACTAAGCTGGTTGAAGCCAATGTCAAGGGCGCGGCTAATGATCTTGATGCTCAGCACGTCGCTAAGGCAATCGTAGGCTCCAATCTGGTCAAGGCCGCTTTGTTTGGTCAGGATGCCAACTGGGGCCGGATCATGGGAGCAATTGGCGCAACGGATGCCGATTTGGACGTCAATCGCGTTGACATCAAGCTTAATGGCATCAACATCGTCTTGAGCAGTCATGGCGTTGAATATGACGAATGGCTGCTGCGGCAGAAACTGGCTGAGGATCAGATCAAAATCGATGTCAATCTGCATCATGGCTTTGGCAAGGGACAGGCATGGGGATGCGATCTGACCTATAAATACGTGCAGATCAATGCCTCGTACCGGAGCTAGGAGGCATTCATGAAAGATCTGATCATTATTAAAATCGGCGGTCAAGCCATCAGCGAGCTAACGGATGATTTTTTCGAACAGCTGGCAGTCTGGCGCACGCAGGGTAAAAAGATTCTGCTGCTGCATGGCGGCGGTCCCTTGATTACCAAGCTTTGCCAACAGCTGCAGGTGCCGGTCGTTAAAAAAGATGGCGTGCGGGTAACCGATGCCCAGACGCTGGCGCTGACCAAACTGGTGCTGTTGGGACAGGCTCAGCCATTATTGCTGCAGAAACTCAGCGATCATCAGCTGCCAGTCGTCGGTTTGAACGCGGCGGACAATCAGATGCTGGTGGGCAAGTATTTGGATCAAAGCGTCTACGGCGAAGTGGGCACCGTCGTCAGCGTTAATCAAGATAAGCTTTTGCCGCTATTGGACAGCTATATCGGCGTTTTGGCACCATTAGCGATGACGCCGGCTGGTAATTGGCTTAATGTCAATGCCGATCAGGCCGCGGCCGACGTAGCCAGTCTGTTAGGCGCTAAAAAACTTTATCTGATGACAGACGTAGCCGGCGTTTTGAATCAGCACCATTTGATTCCGCACTTAACGAAGCTGGTTTCACAAAAACTGGTCGCTGAAAAAATCATCAGCAGCGGAATGCAGCCAAAGATCAAAGCTGCCTTTGCTGCCTGCACCGCGGGAGTTGAGCAGGTAGCCATCACCAATTGTCTGCAGAATCCCGGCACGATTATTACCAAGGAGTGATTAAATGAGCCATTTATTTCCAACCTATACTCGTTTCCCATTTGAAATCGTAAAAGGAACCGGTGCCCATCTATTTGATGAACAGGGCAATGAATACCTCGACTTGACCAGTGGCATCGGTGTCTGCGGACTAGGCTACAACGTCAAGGCGCTCAATGATGCCGTTGAACATCAGCTGCATCAGGTCTGGCATACATCCAATCTGTATGAGAGCTCGCTGCAGGAAAGCGTGGCGGCACAGCTGGGCGTTCATCAAGACATGCTGGTCAGTTTTGCCAATTCCGGTACCGAGGCCAATGAAGCTGCATTGAAACTGGCGCGCAAGGCAACGGGCCGGCTTGATTTTCTGGCATTTGATCACTCGTTTCATGGACGTTCGGCTGGCTCGCTGACGGTAACGGGCAACGAGGGTATTAAGGAAGGCTTTCTTCCCCTGGTTCCCGGCGCGCGGTTTGCCAAGTACAATGACTTCGCGGCTATCGATGAGATCAAGCCGGATCTGGCTGGGGTAATCCTGGAAGTCGTCCAGGGCGAAGGCGGCGTGATTGCTGGTGATGCCAAGTGGCTAAAGGCCGTTCAAGACAAATGTCACGAGGTTGGCGCGCTGCTTTTGATCGATGAGGTGCAGACTGGGATGGGCAGAACCGGCTCGCTGTTTGCTTTTGAACAGTTTGGCCTGGATCCAGACATCTATACGGTTGCTAAGGGGCTGGCCAATGGAATTCCGGTTGGCGCGATGGTCGGCAAAAAAGAGCTTGGTCAATACTTTGGTCCCGGCAGCCACGGTTCGACGTTTGCGGGCAATCCGCTGGCAATGGCGGCCGCTCAGCAGGTATTAAAGACGCTGGATCAAGAATTTTTGAGCGCGGTTCAGCAAAAAGCCGCGGTAATGCATCAAGCTATGGAAAAAGAGCTGCTGCCAATGGACATGGTTGATTCAATCAGCGGCCTGGGCTTAATGATCGGCATTCATCTTAATCAAGCCGTTGCCGTGAGTCAGGTCTTGGCTCAGCTCCATTCTCAGCATGTGCTGGCGCTTTCGGCTCGTGACAATACGCTGCGTCTTTTGCCACCATTGATTGCCAGTCAAGATGAGCTGCTGACTGGTGTCGATGAGATCAAAAAGGCGCTGAATGCAGTTGAATCGGCGACTGTTACCGCATAAATAAAGTCAGATGGCGGTTGCTAAATTGATTGAGATTGCAGCAGCTTAATCGGCGACCATTACCGCATAAATAAAATCCGATGGCTGATAAACTGGTTGAGATTGCAGCAGCTTAATCGACGACCGTTACCGCATAAATAAAATCCGATGGCTGATAAACTGGTTGAGATTGCAGCAACTTAATCGGCGACTGCTACCGCATAAATAAAATCCGTCAAGCCAAAACTGGTTTGACGGATTTTTGATGTTGGGGCTAATGATGCGCTGTTTAGCGGATTAGTTTGATGAAAACTGGGAGTGTAAAATTGTTTATGTAAATTTAAAAGGAGGCATTGAAAAGGGAAAAAACTCCCCGGATGATTAAACTGCTTGACTTTGCGAGTGAATCTGGTGAGACGATCACTGAAAAAACCGTTGCTGAGCGTTGATTGGAATCGATTGGGCACGATTATGCAAAAAGTTCTGCATAATACCAGCTGACGAAATCACGTTACCTACTTTTTTAAAAAAACGATGTATAAGTAGGTAAAAATCAATGTATATCGAGTTAGGGATCCCTAACATTACCTACTATTGGTTGAAAATTCCCCAATAGTAGGTAGTTCACAAAGTTGGTCTGACCCAATCAGCTCTAAAATATGCATTTTTACCTACTATTTCGGAAAAAGACGCCGAAAGTAGGTAAAGTTAAGCCGGCCGCGTATGCAGTTACCTACTTCTGGCCATAAATCAGCGCAAAGTAGGTAAATCCAAAAGGGAGCTTGATTAATGCCAGAATTGCTTCACAAAGATGGCTGACAATGCTGGCAATCGTCGCGGCTTTCGTGCGTCTTGACAGCCATTCAATCGTGGATGCTTAAAGAACGTGGGTTGCGGCTTTCATGCGTCTTGAAAGCCATTCAATCGTGGATGCTTAAAGAAGTAGGTCGCGGCTTTCATGCGTCTTGACAGCCATTCAATCGTGGATGCTTAAAGAAGTAGGTCGCGGCTTTCATGCGTTTTAACAGCCATTCAATCGTGGATACTTAAAGAACGTGGGTTGCGACCTTTATGCGTCTTGAAAGCCATTCAATCGTGGATGCTTAAAGAACGTGGGTTGCGGCCTTCATGCGTCTTGACAGCCATTCAATCGTGGATGCTTAAAGAAGTAGGTCGCGGCTTTCATGCGTTTTAACAGCCATTCAATCGTGGATGCTTAAAGAACGTGGGTTGCGACCTTTATGCGTCTTGAAAGCCATTCAATCGTATGCCGATAGCGATGATGCTGGATAAGGCTGGGCGCGTCGGATGACAGACCGGTTCTGCCTTGCTGATACAAATTACGCGTTCGGCTCAAGTCAGTAAATCGATCATCGCGATTCGATCAGTTCAGCTTGGCAAACATAGTCAAACCAGTCAAATCTAAGCAGGATCTCAGTGCGATGATTCAGGGCAGATATCATAGCGCAGCCAATTCAAAGCGGCCAATCTATCACCATAGCTGGAAGTTAGCGAGGCATCGCGGCCAACTCAATCTACCGGCTTTGTTTGGCGACAGATAACGGTATTTTTTTGAATGATACTGACTTATCGAATGAAATAAAAATCATATGATACAAAAATATTTTATTTGACAAGACGTTTAAACGCGATTGTTCCAATGATGAAAGCCCTTACGAGAGTAGGATTTCAGTCGTCAAGGTCAACAAAGGTCAAAGAATTTTGCCGAGGAGCAGCGAATTTCGCAAAGTGAAGGGTTGTATTTTTTAATATACAAACTAAGATAAAAGTGTACAAATGATATGAGTTATTTTAGGAAAGGAAGTTTTGGATATGGCTAATGAAATTCAACGTCATAACAACATGTTTGACGACGTAATGAGCGCGGGCATGCGCAATCTGCTGAACGACAATTTCTTCTCTGGCTTCAACGCTAAGGCAGATCACATGAAGACCGACATTGCAGAAACTGATAAGAACTATGTCGTTAAAGTCGACATGCCTGGCTTTGACAAGAAGGACATCCACATCAACTATGAGAACAACATCCTGACGATCACGGGCCGCCGTGACACGTTTGACGACCTTTCTGACAAGGATGGCAATATTTTGCACAGCGAACGCAACTATGGTCAAATGAGCCGTTCATTCCGTCTGCCAGAAGTTGACTTAAAGAAGGCCTCTGCTCACTACAGCGACGGGGTTCTGGTTCTGACGCTGCCTAAGCTGGCACCAGAAGCCGGCACTGGCACTCACATCGAAATCGAATAATTTAATTGACAAATAGTCTTTAAATGAGTAGCAGTTTTAAATTGCTACTCATTTTTTATTTTGGCTATGTAAATGCTTTCACGAATTTGATATAATTAATTTGTGCAATCTAACAACTTTGCAATTATTTTGTTGTCTTAACAGCTAAAGGAGGGAACGTTTTGGAAAACGCAAAGCCAACCAAAAAGCACCGTTTTAAGATGCCATCCGCGTTTACGATTTTATTCTTCATTATCGTCGTCTTGGCAGTCTTAACTTGGTTTATTCCAGCCGGTAAGTACGCTACCGATTCAGCCGGCAACATTATTGCTCATACCTACCATACCGTTTCGCCACACCCGCAAGGTATCTGGGATGTCTTCATGGCAATGGTTATTGGGATGATTGGTGACAGCAAGACTGAAGGGGCAATTCAGATCGCGCTGTTCATCCTGGTAATTGGTGGGTTCTTAGGCGTCGTTAACAAAACCGGGGCTTTAAACAATGGGATTTCCGCCGTTGTTCGTCGTTATGAGGGACGCGAACGGACATTGATTCCAATTTTGATGATCCTGTTTGCTCTGGGGGGTACGACCTATGGCATGGGTGAAGAAACGCTGGCCTTTTACCCATTGCTGATTCCAGTCATGATCGGCTGCGGCTTTGACTCAATCGTCGCGGTTGCCGTGGCTTTGGTCGGCACGCAGCTGGGGTGTCTGGCATCAACGGTCAACCCATTTGCCACTGGGGTTGCCTCAGCTACATTGAAGATCTCGCCAGGTGAAGGCTTGATTCCACGGCTGATCCTGCTGGTGATCGTCACGGCGCTTGGCATTTGGTACACGATGCACTATGCCGACCAGGTCAAAAAAGATCCAACCAAGTCATTAGTCTACGCTCAGCGGGCTGAAGACGAAAAACGGTTTGACATTTCTGAAAAGACGCAGGACACACAGCCTTTAACCAAGGTGCAAAAACGCGTGCTGTGGCTGTTTGGGATCACGTTTGTCATTATGATCATGGGGCTGGTGCCATGGACTGATCTGAACAAGCATTGGACGGCCTTTGACACGTTTACCAACTGGCTGCATGGCATTCCGTTCCTGGGCGTTTTGATCGGTAAAGACATTCCAGCCTTGGGGACTTGGTACTTTAACGAAATTACGCTGCTGTTCATCTTTATGTCGGTAGTAATTATGTTTGTCGCTCATATGAAGGAAAGCGAATTTATCGACGCCTTCTTAAAGGGAATGGGCGACCTGCTCAGCGTTGCGATTATCGTGGCCGTTGCTCGTGGGATTCAGGTTATCATGAACAATGGTATGATTACGGCGACCGTTTTGCATTGGGGTGAAGTCGGACTGGGCGGCCTGTCGCGCAGTGCCTTCATCATTTTGACCTACATCTTCTACATTCCAATGTCATTCCTGATTCCATCAACTTCCGGCTTGGCTGCCGCTACGATGGGAATCATGGGACCACTGGGACACTTCTGTCATGTTTCCGGCAGTCTGGTTATCACGGCTTACCAAGCAGCTTCTGGCTGGATCAACCTGATTACGCCAACTTCCGGAATCGTAATGGGGGCATTGGCAATTGCGCACGTCAACATCAGTGTCTGGTGGAAGTGGATGGCCAAGTTCATGGTGATCCTGTTCCTGGTTACCTGTGTCTTCTTGGGCGTTGCCGCGGTACTTTAGCTTTTTTCAATCATATCAGGGGGAATTAATATGGCAGCAGAATTGGTTCAAGAAAATGAGCGTCAACAAGCATTGGCAGCTTTAAAGCGTTTGGTTGCCAAGCCATCGTATAATGAGGCTCCAGCACCAGGCGCGCCGTTTGGACCCAAGATTCGTCAGGCTTTAGATGAGCTGATGCGGATCTGTGATGAGCTGGGATATCAAACCTATGAGGATCCAGATGGCTACTATGGCTATGCTGAAACTGGAACCGGCAGCGAGACGTTTGGCATTATTGGCCATGTTGATACAGTACCAGCTGGCGATTTGAGTACTTGGGAACATGATCCGTATTCTGGCGAGGTCTTTGGCGATGTGGTCTATGGGCGCGGCGTACAAGACGACAAAGGTCCCGTGATTGCGGCTCTGTTCGCGGTTAAGGCGTTGGAGAATCGCGGCTGTCATTTCAATAAAAAGATCCGCTTTATCTTTGGTACCGATGAAGAAACGCTGTGGCGCGGGATTGCCAAGTACAATCAAAAAGAAGCGCCGATTGATCTGGGATTTTCGCCAGACGCTGAATTTCCGGTTACCTATGCTGAAAAAGGGCTGCAGCAGTCATATCTGGTTGGGCCAGGGACCGAGCTGCTGAACGTTGAAACTGGTGGTGCATTCAACGCGGTTCCAGATCGGGCAGAATATGCTGGTCCAAAGCAAGATGAGGTCAAGGCTGCTCTTGAAAAACACGGCTTCAAGTATCATGAGGAAGCCGGCAAGCTGGTCGTAGAAGGCAAGGCGATTCATGCCATGCTGGCTCCCCAAGGCGTCAACGCGGTCTTAAGACTGGCAATTGCTTTGGATGACGTCTTTAAAGGCTTTGGACCACTGGACTTTATCGGTCAGTGCTTTAAAGAGGATGCGACGGGAACCAATCTGCTGGGCGATGTCAAAGACGAGGCATCCGGCCACTTAACGTTTAATATTTCCAGCCTCAAGATCACGCCGACAGAAACGCGGATGCAGATTGATCTGCGGATTCCGGTTACCGTTGATCGTGATGCGCTGCTTGAAAAACTGAGCCAAAACGTAGCCAAATACGATCTGCAATATAAGCATTTTGACTACGTAGCGCCATTGTACGTTCCTAAAGATACCGAATTGGTTAAGACCTTGATGGCAGTCTATCAGGATCAAACCGGTGACGTTGCTTCTCAGCCACAGGTCAGCGGCGGGGCAACCTTTGCGCGGACGATGCATAACTGCGTGGCCTTTGGGGCGATGCTGCCAACCACGCCTGACTTTATGCACCAGGCTAATGAACAATGGCCACTTCAAGACATGTTTAAGGCAATGGACATCTTTGCTGAGGCAGTCAAGCGGTTATGCGTGGACTGATAATTGAATAAAAAAAGAGCAGCTGCGAGAACTCGCGGCTGCTTTTTTTACGGCTTCAAACCGGTTTAGATGTGTTCCTTGATGCCATTGGGGAAGTCTTTATCGATTTCCTTTAAGATTGGCAGCAGGGTGTTGATGTATTCATGATATGCTTCGATTGGCTTGCGATCCTTGCCGTTTGCCTGAAGCAGCGCGATGGCGATATCATGCGCGCGTTGTTCGTTACTGATCATATTATTCACCTCATTACTACAGTTTAACAAATTTTATCGATAGTTGCGCGATCCAATCAGCCAAGGCAGTCGCTTTTAAAAGCACCATGACATAAAACCCAGCTAAAACGCCAGCTGCATTTGTGATGACATCATCAATATCAACGAAGCGTTCAACATGGAAAAACAGATCACATAAAAATTGTGTGCTTTCGATTGAGATTCCCAGCAAGACACCAAATATAAGCACCGACTTGAAATCATGCCGCGCACTCAGCAGATACCAGTAGATGCCAGCCGGAACCGTCATGACGATGTTTAAGAAAAAATCAGGCGACAAGGCTTGAAATGGAATAGCGTTGCAGGGAACACCTAAGACGTGATAAAAAATCTTATGCGGGCCACCCCAATTATACTGGGTTGGCGTAAAGCAGAGATAGGCAATGGCCAAAGTATAGATCAAGGCACTCAGCATCGTAAACCATTGCCAGCCATGAAGCGGTAGATGCAGGGCCCGGTTAAACATAGTGCTCCAGATGATTAATAGTATTATAAATGGAATCCAAGAACGCAAAATTAAAAATCTCCCAAATAACTCTAACGAAAATTTAAAAACGTGGTACAATAAAGATTCTAGGTTTTACCCTCCAGTCTAGCAAAAAATGCTGGGCAGGTTAAGAGAAGGAGGAAATTAAATATGGCGGAAAAGCAACCGGATCAGCAAACGCTGTCGCGGGGCTTAAAGGATCGTCACGTACAGCTGATTGCCCTTGGTGGTGCGATCGGTACGGGGCTGTTCTTGGGTTCCGGGAAATCCATTCACGCTGCTGGTCCTTCCATTCTGCTGGCATATCTGATTACGGGGATCATGTGCTTCTTGTTGATGCGGGCGCTGGGCGAACTCTTGCTGGCTGATCTGCATTACAATTCATTTGTGGATGCGATTCGTGACTACTTAGGCTCACGGGCTGCATTTATCACTGGTTGGACGTACTGGCTCTGCTGGGTCGCAATCGCAATGGCTGAGATTACTGCGATCGGCATGTATGTTCAATTATGGCTGCCGAATTGTCCACAATGGGTACCCGGCTTGATTACGCTGGCGGTGCTCTTATGTGTCAACTTGATTACGGTTGGTGCATTTGGCGAGGTCGAATCTTGGTTTGCACTGATCAAGATTTTTGCGATCCTGCTGCTGATTGCAATCGGGATCGGGATGATGCTGGTGCGCTTCAAGAGTCCCAACGGCATCGTTACCTCACCAAGCAATCTGGTATCACATGGCGGATTTTTCGCAACCGGCCTGGATGGCTTTTTGAAGTCTTTCCAAATGGTCATCTTCTCATTTGCCGGAATTGAAATGGTTGGGATGACGGCGGCCGAAACTGCTAATCCCCGCAAGGTCATTCCCAAGGCCATCAATGACATTCCAGTCCGGATTCTGTTGTTCTACATTGGCGCACTGTTTGTGATCATGAGCATCTATCCATGGAATCGCCTTGATCCAAATTCGAGTCCGTTTGTCATGGTCTTTAAGGATATTGGCATTTCTTCAGCGGCCTCAATCATCAACTTTGTAGTTTTAACCGCGGCTGCTTCATCTTGCAACAGCGCCCTGTACACGACTGGACGCATGTTGGCCGAATTGACCTCAACTTCACGCCGGCCTTCAATTCGCAAGATCAGCCGCATTTCTAAGAATTCGGTTCCAGCTACGGCGATCGTCATCTCAGCTCTTTTGATGGGGATGTCGTCACTGCTGAACTACTTGATTCCTTCCGAAGTCTTTACCCTGGTTTCAAGTGTGGCCACGACCAGCTTCCTGTTTATCTGGGGAACGATTGTGTTGGCTCACCTGCGCTATCGTAAGCTGCATCCGGAAGGCAGTGGCTTTAAGATGCCGGGAACGCCGGTTACTGATTGGATGGTCTTGATTTTCCTGTTTGCCGTGGGCGTGATCTTGTTATTTAGTCCTGACACCAGAATTGCCTTGATTATCGCATTAGTCTGGCTGATATTTATGACGATTCTTTCATTGACTTTCAAACAATATCGATACAACTAAAAATAAACTTCTCGGTGTTCAGTCATCGAGAAGTTTTTTAATGCGTTGATTGTTTTTGATGGTTTTGGAAAGCAGGAACGTTTGGCAGCGATTTTTATGAGAATCTGTTGGCCAGCTTTGTGAAGAAAATCGGGATTTAAGCAGCTGGGGAGCTGAAATTACCTACTTTACGCTGCTTTTTTCTAGAAGTAGGTAACTGCATACTCGCTCAGTTCAACTTTACCTACTATCAGCGTTTTTACTTCGAATAGTAGGTAAATATGCATATTTAAGGGCGGATTGGGCCAGACCGACTTTGTGAATTACCTACTATTGGGGCCTTTTTGTCGAATTGTAGGTAATGTTAGGGATGCCTAACTCAATATACACTGATTTTTACCTACTTATACATTGATTTTCGCGAAAAGTAGGTAATGATGATTTTGTCATATGTTTTATGCAGAGATTTTTGCATAATTGACCTGAATCTAGGCTCGACAGCGAATTTTGCGACAAACAACCAGCGTAATTGGCAAGAAAAAGCGATTTTAATCAGCAGCAATCATCCGACTACACGGTTTTCCTCGCTTGGGACAATTTGGGTAAATAAGATGGTTAAGCCAAGCGAGTTATTGACGATTAACCTATTGATATGCCGACGATCAAGAAATTGTCAAGCCAGCCATTCGTTGCTGCGTTGACGATTAGTTAAAATAATTAAGTTTGATCATGGTTGGCTGGTTTCATCACGACTAGATAAATAAAAATGGGCCCTGGCTGTCTGGTCGGGGTCCATTTTTCGTTTTATAACGGGTCAGGCAAGGTTAATCAAAGCTGTCTGGTGAGCAGGTGCTATAGCAGGGGCAGACAAAATTAACTAAAGCTGCCTGGCGCGGGACGTTTTAATAATATCGAGTCAAAGCTTACCGGTGTGGCGAGCAGTCTGGATTAATGTAGCTGACGGAATTAATGATTATGCTCAGCTGCGGGGCCTAGTCATCGTCTTCGTCATCATCAGTAATCGACAGTCCCTTGGTTGGCTCGTTGCCTAAAAAGCTTTGCGCCAATGCAATCTGTTCTTTGATCCAGCGATACAGTTCTTTCATCAACAGATTTTGTCCTTCATGGGCTTCTTTTTCAGTCAGCTTGATGGCGCGGTCAATAAACAAGAGCTGGGTGTCAAAATCCTTGATCAGATCAAAAAGCTGCTGCTCACCGCTGTCGTATTTGGCAGCGCCGTTTTCTTCAAGCATGCTGTATTCTAACAGCTCACGACTGGTAGTTGGTACCAAATCAGCTTCGGCATACAGGGCACGGTTGATCTGCTCCCAAAATGTCAGTTCTCTTTGAAGCCAGCTTCGGCCATGCTGATTTAAAAACAGTGCACTGGGACCCTTGGCAAATAAAACGGCTTGTTCGATCTTGAGGGCATGCACAGCCAGATTAGCGGTAATATGACCAATCATGGCACCAGCAGTTGGGACGTGGTGCTCATGCTGGCTGCGTTCTTGTTCGTTGGCAAATGCTTGGGCAGAGTTGGTTTTGAGCGAATCCATATTTAGGCCTCCTTAACGATGATTTTCTCGACTTGATAGCCAAGCTGATTGACGATGCTGCCCAGTTTTTCAGGCGCGATCAGCTTTTCGTCGACTTCAGCCTTGACCTTGCCAGCGTTAAACATTACTACGGCATCTTTTACGCCAGGCTGCTGGCTGACGGCTTTTTGAATCTTGCTCATGCAGGATGGACATGACAGATCGTTTAGTTTTAAGATTACTTTTTTCATGATATTCAGCTCCTTTAATAATTGATTAATGACATCATATTTTAGATTCACGCTAAAGTAATTGACGCTGATCAATTATGACGAATTAAACGCATTCCATTTAAAATTACGATCAAAATACTCAACTCGTGGACCAGCATTCCTGATGCCATGTAGATATAACCCGTAAAGAGACCAATAAAAAGCAATAAAACGGTCAGCAGGGCAATCGTGATGTTTTCATACATGTTGCGCATCATTTTTTGGGCGTACTTAACAGCAATTGGCAGCTGGGTTGGGCTGGAATCGACCAGAATAATATCGGCAACTTCAATCGCGGCCTCGGTTCCGCTGCCCATTGCAATTCCTAGATCGGCAATGCTTAGCGCCGGGCTGTCATTGATGCCATCACCGACAAAGGCAGTTTGATGTCCAGCTGCCTGCAATTTTTTGATGAATTCAGCCTTGTCCACGGGTAAAAGATCGCCGACGACCAGGTCAAAATCCAAGCCGGCTACTGTTTTTTCGGCAACGGCTTGATTGTCCCCCGAAAGCAGCACAAGTTGATAATCCTTGAGCTTTCTTAAGTCGCGCAGGGCATCTTTTACGCCGCTCCTCAGCTGATCACTGACTTCTAAGGCCAATCGCAGTTCTTCATTAACGGCCAGCAAGACATGCGAGCTGGTTGCGGATAGTTGTGAGGTGCTGGCAGCAATGCCGGCTTCATTTAGCAGACGCTCATTGCCGACCAGCACCGACTGTCCGTTAACGGTGGCTTTGATGCCGCGTCCATCCACGATCTGACTGTTGCTGATCGGATAGATGGCATCTTTTTGGCCGGATTTTTGATAGTACTCAAGGATGGCCCTAGCTAAAGGGTGATCGGATTCATGCTCGATGCTGGCCAGAATTTTAAGATTTTTGGCTAAAGAGCCATTAATGTTGATGACTTTACCGACGCTGGGCTGTCCCGTCGTTAGCGTACCGGTCTTATCAAAAACCAGCGTATCGATCTTGGTCAGCTGGTCTAATGCGGCACTGCCCTTGGCAATCATGCCCTGCTTGGCCGCGCTGCCGATACCGGCGACGGTTGAGATTGGGACACCGATGACCAAAGCACCAGGACAGCCCAAGACCAGAATCGTGATGGCCAGCCTAAGGTCTTTGGTAATCAGACCAACTGCAGCAGCGATTGCCAAGACTAGAGGCGTGTAGAACTTCGAAAAACGATCGATCAAGCGCTGCGTTTTCGTCTGACTGTCCTGGGCCTCCTCAACCAGTTCGATCAGCTTGCCAAAAGTAGTATCTTCGCCGACTTTTTCTGCTTGCACGGCCAAGGTTCCGCTGGTCAGAATCGTGCCGGCAAAAACGCTGCTGTCGATTGTTTTGCGACTAGGCTTTGATTCACCGGTAATGCTTGCCTGATCAGCATAGCCGCTGCCATCCACGACGCGTCCATCGACTGGAATCTGGGAACCGGTTTTTACCAGCAGATAGTCGCCTTTTTCAATCTCGTCAATATCTACCTCGGTAAACACGCGCTCATGAGGCTGATTGATTTTCAGTGCAGTTTTGGGTGCCAGATCGACCAGTTCTTGAATCGACTTGCGCGTTTTTTTGAGCGTGACGGCTTCCAAAAAATCACCGATTGAAAACAGCCAGACCACGATGCCCGCCTCACTGTATTCGCCAATTGCAATCGCACTGACGACGGCAATTGAAACCAAAAGCTCAATTGAAATGATTTTGAACCGCAGTGCGCCAGCTGCTCTGACTATCAGCGGCAGACCACCGATAACCGCGATTGCAACCATACTTAGGTCGTCCAGCCAGTCAAGACCGCTGAATCGGCCAAGATAAGCGGCAATCAGCAGAATCGTCATTAATACGACGCTGCCTTTTTTATGCTGCGAAAAAAACATAATTTCAGCTCCTCCCTGAATTGTTCGTTTCCTAGCATAAGGTGGCAGCTGAATTTATGAATTGATGCCTGTCAATTTTTAAAAAATAGCCCAAATAAAAATCCCCGGCTCAGCTGACTGAGACGAGGATTGATTTTTTGATAAAGGTCAGGGAAACACGTGCTTTTAAGGACATGATGAATTGCCCATTCTTGTTTGCTCTTTTATGACTATGCGAGGCCCAGCTTTTTTTGACAGTTGGGGCAGATGCCATGAACTTCAATATCGCTTTGGGTTACCATGAAATTGGTCTTTTCGCGGGTAATCTGCTGCAGATCCTTGGTCAGGGCCGCGAAATGATCATCAAAAACGTCTTGGATCAAACCGCAGTTGTCACAGACGACATGGTAGTGGGGATGCCCAAAGTAGTCATAATGGGAGCTGCCATCACCATTTTTCAGTTCAATGACCAGCTGATCTTCAACCAAGAGATTGATGGTGTTGTAGATCGTTGCCATGCTGATGTTGTCGGCTTCTTGTTTTAAATCGGCGTAGATCATCTCAACGCTGGGGTGCGTGTGGTGACTGATCAGATAGCGCAGAATCAGTTTACGCTGCGGGGTGAGCCGGACATGTTTTTCACGCAGATGCTGCAGTGCGTGTTCATATTCTGAATTGGCCATTGCAACGATCATCCTCCTTTCACAGACAAGTGATTAGACAAGTCATTATTATAGCATTGTCAAGACCGATAATGCATCAGGAAATAAAATGTTTCTTTTTAGATAATAATAATTCTAATTTAGGGAAAAGAAAAGCATTCTGCCTGGTAAAATTTAAACCCAGAAAGTCAGAATCGTTGTCAGCAACTGTAACAGAGTATAAAAAATTTGATTATGCGGGTTTGCGATCAAGCGCTGCAACAGCCACCAGCCTAAGATCACCAGTGCGATGGCTAACAGCAGCGTTACCTTGATTGGCCGCGTCAGCATCGTTAAAATCAAGATCACGCCAAGACCGCCCTCAATCATTGGAAAACGCGGGTCATCAGATAAAAAAAGCGGGGCGTAGTAAAAACAGTAGATCATCAATAATGGGATCAGTTTGAGCAGATAGCTCCACGATAAAAACTTAACCGAGATGAAGGTGAATGCTACTGGAATGCTGAGGGTCATTAAAAGGCCGAAAACCAGCAGCCCAACTGGATTTTGAAATTCGTGCAGATAAAGCTCAAAAATCAGCAGATAGCAGGGCGGCAGCAAAAGCAGAATAAACAAAAAGACGTTGCCATGCAAAAAGCCGCTGATGGCAAATAAAAAGCTGATCAGCAGCGGAATAATCGAAGTCAGCGAGCCGCCTTGCTGGTCAAAAATAATGGTGGCGGCCAGGGCAATGCAGATCTGATAGGCAAACAGACTGTACAGATCGTGAGAAAAGACGGTGGTTTTGATCTGGATGGCATAGGCAAAGGGCACGTAAGACCAGCAGCACATCATTAAAAAAGCATTGGGCAGCAGACTGCGCCAGTCGATATCTTGGATTTGCAGCTTAAAATGCGATAACAGGTTTTGCAAAAAAATTCCTCCTGAGCGGTCAAAAATTAAGTTTTCCTTATTGTAACAAATTCCATCATAAAAAATTGCTTATTATCACGAGAATATGTTAGGATGGTGAACGTTATAAAGCAAATTCCCGATAGGATTCACAGATTGTGAAGATGCCTTGTAACCGCAATAACCGAACTTTTTAGTTTAGAAAATGGGGGAATTAACAAAATGACTGAACGACACTTATTTACATCCGAATCGGTTTCAGAAGGACATCCTGACAAGATTGCCGACCAGATCAGTGACGCAATTTTGGATGCCATGCTGGAACAAGACCCAGATGCCCGGGTAGCGGTTGAAACCTCGGTCACGACCGGCCTGGTACTGGTATTTGGCGAGGTCTCGACTAAGGCTTACGTCAACATCCAGCAGATCGTTCGCGATACGATTCGTGAAATTGGCTACACGGATGGTCAATATGGCTTTGATGCCGACAACTGTGCGGTAATTACAGCGATTGACGAACAGTCGCCAGACATCGCGCAAGGGGTTGACGACTCGCTGGAAACGCGGGGCGGCAACGTTGATCCATTAGACAAGATTGGTGCCGGCGACCAAGGGCTGATGTTTGGCTATGCTACTGATGAAACGCCAGAATACATGCCGCTGACGCTGATGCTTAGTCACAAGCTGATGCAAAAGATCGCCAAGCTGCGCAAGGATGGTACGATTCCATATCTGCGCCCTGATGCCAAGGCCGAAGTAACGGTCGAATACGATGAAAATGATAAGCCATTGCGTGTCGATACGGTTGTTTTGAGTACGCAGCATGACCCAGAGATTGCTTTGGATCAGATTCGTCACGACGTTATTGAACAAGTTATCAAAGCCGTGATTCCAGCCGAACTGTTGGATGACGATACCAAATACTTTATCAATCCAACCGGCCGTTTTGTTATTGGTGGTCCACAAGGCGATGCCGGTTTAACGGGTCGCAAGATCATCGTGGACACTTATGGCGGGGCTGCTCACCATGGCGGGGGCGCCTTCTCTGGCAAGGATGCGACGAAGGTTGACCGTTCTGCCAGCTATGCAGCCCGCTATATTGCCAAGAACCTGGTAGCGGCTGGCTATGCCAAGCGCCTGGAGATTCAGGTTGCCTATGCAATTGGGGTGGCCCAGCCAGTCTCAATCTCAATCAATACGTTTGGGACGGGGACGCGTTCGGAAGCTGAACTGATTGCAGCGGTACGCAAGACGTTTGATCTGCGGCCGGCCGGAATCATTAAGATGCTTGACTTGAAGCGCCCAATCTACAAAAAGACGGCTGCTTATGGTCACTTTGGCCGGACTGATATCGATCTGCCGTGGGAACACCTGGACAAGGTTGACGAATTGAAAGCCATTTTAGGATAAAAGACAAAAGGAAAGCCAAGTGCCCAGATGCGGCAGCTTGGCTTTTTTGCTGGCGGCCGGCGTTTTGACTCATGATCAGCAAAGCTTAGTCAAACAAGCCAGCTAATACCAGAGCGCAAAGCTGGTCAGAATCAGTCGTTGACAAACTGAACGTCGTAGCTATGGTCGATAATTCGAACCTGATCTGGCTTGAGACCGACAACTTGAACATGGCGTGCCTGATCGACAAAAACGGCCCCCATGACGTCAGGATGATCATTGATCCAGTTTGGCAGCGGCTGACCGGCAAAGAAAAGGCGGCCGGTTTCGATCTCGCCGGTAATCGATTGACCAGAAAAGACGGTCACGCCGGCCAGTGCAGTTTTTCTAGGGTGACCAGTGGCCGGATCGATGATGTGGTGGTAGTCTTGCCCATTTTCTTCGAGATGACGTTCGTAGATTCCACTGGTAACGGCTGAACATTCCGGCAGAGCAGCTACTAAAATCGATTGACCACGCTTGGCACTAGGATCCTGAACGCCGATTCGCCATAAGCCGTCCTGGTGCTTGGGCGCTGTGCCGTGCATCAGAATGTTGCCGCCCAGATCGATGATGCCGGCGCGAATATCACGCGAGCGCCATAAGTCACGAATGCGATCGGCAATATAACCTTTGGCAATGGCGCCCAGATCAATCTCCATCCCCGGCTTTTTCAAAAAAATGGTCATGTCGCGGTCGTTTAGCTCAACGTCATGTGGATCGATCAGTTTAAGGCGTTCTTGAATTTCCGCCTCGCTTGGTACATGAGCATCGTCAAAGCCAATGTGCCACAGTTTTACCAAAGGACCGATCAAGGCATCAAAACCATTGTCTTCCAGGCTGATGGCAATGGCTTTTTTGGCAAGATGGTAACTGGCATGAGAAACCTGTACGGGATGCTGGCCGGCTGCCTGATTAACGGCCATCAGCTCTGAATGATCGCGATTGACGGTCAGGATGTCTTCATAGCGGGCAATCAATGCATAGGCATCGTCCAAATCGCGCTGCTCGGCACTGCCAAACGCCGTTAAAACGATGTTGGTGCCAAGACCATAATAGCTTTTAGAGATGGTATGCTGGGCCAGATTGCTGATGATTTGGGGATGATCGTTTGACCAAAGAGGGGTTTTGTTTTCCATTGGAGTCGTCCTTTCTACGCTTGCAGTTTAT
This sequence comes from Limosilactobacillus sp. WILCCON 0051, assembly GCF_039955095.1. Lineage (NCBI taxonomy): Bacteria > Bacillati > Bacillota > Bacilli > Lactobacillales > Lactobacillaceae > Limosilactobacillus > Limosilactobacillus allomucosae. Next base: position 1,861,248 of record NZ_CP154878.1, on the reverse strand, counting down.
TAATGTCATTATAACCTTGAGGGGCTTTTAGAAACGAGCAAAATTAAGTTAATTATCAAACAAACGTGTCTAAAAGTCAGGTGGAAATTTAAAATCTATTGTTTAAAAAATAATTGATGAAACAACGATGAATCCGTTTGCACGGCATTTGTCAAATAATTGCTAAAATATTCACAATATCTCTAGTAAAAATCATTTAAAACGAGTAAGATGGACCCGTAAAGGTTAAATCAAGGAAGGGGTCTAGAGTCATGCATTCATTCTTAAGTATCGATGTCGGTGGGACAGCGATTAAGTATGCCCTGCTGAACAACGCCGGTCAGATTACCAAAAAAGACAAGGTGCCGACGCCTACCAGCAGCCTGAGTGAATTTATGAAGTCGCTTTATGCAATTATTGATCAGTACCAAGCTCAGATCAGCGGATTGGCGGTCTGCGTTCCCGGCAAGGTTGATCCGCAAAAGCAGGTGGTCGTATTTAGCGATACGCTGCCGTTTTTGAAGAACTGGGATCTGCCAAAACTGTTTAAGGAACATTACCGTAAGATTCTGCCGATTGCCGTTGAAAACGAAGGACGCGCGGCAGCTTTGGCGGAATCATGGCTGGGCAATCTGCATGGTGAAACCGATGCGGCAGCCATTTTGCTGGGAACCGACATCAGCTCCGGCATCATCACCAATGGCAAACTGAACTATGGCGCGCATGCCGGTGCCGGAATGCTGAATTTTGTGCCAACCAACTTTAAGGCGGAAGGCACGGATCGCTTGGCAGGCTTTAACGGTTCTTCTGTCAAAATGATTCAGGACGTAATTGAGGCATCCGGTCTGCCGGAAGGTGCGGATGGCTTAGCGGCCTTTCGGATGATTGAAGCTGGCAATCCGGATGCCGCCAAGGTCTTTAACGAATATTGCTATCAGATTGCCTGCTTGATCTTGAGCATGCAGGCGATTGTTGATTTAAACAAGGTCGTTATCGGTGGTGGGATCTCCGCGCAGCCGATATTGATTAAGACGATCAATAATCAATATGACCAGCTGGTAGATTCAATGCCGATCGTGAAAAAAGAAATGGTCAAGCCAAAGATCGAACCGGCTAAATTCAAAAACGACGCCAACCTGTATGGGGCTTTAGATGCTTTGCTGCTGAAACTCGATGAACAAAATTAGAAATATATTAGAAAAGAGACTTGCACTTAGCGGCGGTCCTTGCTAGAATAGTTTGTAATCTTTGATCGTAGAGGAGTTAGTAGCCAACTCAGCTGTTTACAGAGACCAGGCGGCGGTGCAAGCCTGGAGCAGACGTTGGTGAACTGGCCTCAAAAAATTGCCGCTGAACCAATAGTAGGCGGCAACGTGAAATTCGCGTTAAGAATCTCAAGGGCCATGCATAAAGCGTGGAATTCAGGTGGTACCGCGGATTTTGATTCGTCCTGCATTTAGTTGCAGGGCGTTTTTTTATACGATCAACTTACTGACAATCAGAATTTTAAAAGGAGCAGGGCTAATGGCTTACGATCACAAAACGATTGAAAAGAAATGGCAGCGCTATTGGAAGAAAAACAAGACCTTTAAGGCGGAAATCAACAAGGACCAAAAGAAGTACTATGCTTTAGACATGTTTCCATACCCATCTGGACAAGGTCTGCACGTTGGTCACCCAGAAGGCTACACGGCAACGGATGTGGTTTCGCGGATGAAGCGGATGCAGGGCTACAACGTGCTGCATCCAATGGGTTGGGATGCGTTTGGTCTGCCGGCTGAACAGTACGCTTTAAAGACGGGCCACAATCCAAAGGGCTTCACCAACCAAAACATCGATCACTTTAGAGACCAGATTCAATCGCTGGGCTTTTCTTATGACTGGGATCGCGAAGTCAACACGACTGATCCAAACTACTACAAGTGGACGCAGTGGATCTTTGAACAGCTGTACAAGAAGGGGCTGGCCTATGAAGATGAGATCATGGTCAACTGGGCTCCTGACTTCATGGGCGGTACGGTTGTCTCCAATGAAGAAGTCGTTGACGGCAAGACGGAGCGGGGCGGCTACCCAGTCTACCGCAAGCCAATGAAGCAATGGGTTTTGAAGATTACGGCCTACGCCGATCGTCTGATTGATGATCTGGACTTGGTTGACTGGCCAGAAAGCGTTAAGGAAATGCAGCGCAACTGGATTGGTCGTTCAGAAGGTGCTTCCGTCTTCTTTGACATTGCTGATCATGATGGCAGAATCGAAGTCTTTACGACGCGTCCTGACACGCTGTTTGGGGCTTCCTACGTTGTTTTGGCCCCTGAACTGGATCTGGTTGACGAACTGACGACGCCTGAACACAAGGCCGAAGTTGAAGCCTACAAGGAAACGACATCTCGCCGCTCTGATCTGGAACGGACCGATCTGAACAAAGACAAGACGGGTGTATTTACGGGGGCTTACGCTATCAACCCAGTCAATGGCGAAAAACTGCCAATCTGGATCTCGGATTACGTACTGGCTTCGTATGGTACTGGTGCAGTGATGGCCGTGCCAGCTGGTGACCAGCGTGACTGGGACTTTGCCAAGAAGTTTGACCTGCCAATCAAGCCAATCATCAAGGATGCCGATATCTCAGAAGCAGCCTATGCTGGCGATGGCGAGCACATCAATTCTGGTTTTGTTGACGGCATGAAGATCAAGGAAGCCAAAAAGGCCATGATCGACTGGCTGGAAGAACACGATGCCGGCCACAAGAAGGTCAACTACCGGCTGCGCGACTGGATCTTCTCACGTCAGCGCTACTGGGGTGAACCAATTCCGGTTATTCACTGGGACGATGGTACGACCTCATTGGTGCCGGAAGACGAACTGCCTTTGAAGCTGCCTGACATGAAGAACATTGAGCCATCTGGTACTGGTGAGAGTCCACTGGCCAACGCTACTGACTGGATCAACGTTTATGACGAAAATGGCCGACATGGGCTGCGGGAAACCAACACGATGCCGCAATGGGCTGGTTCTTCTTGGTACTGGCTGCGCTACACGGATCCGCACAACGAAAAGGAATTTGCCTCTAAAGAAGCGCTGGACTACTGGTCACCAGTCGATCTGTACGTCGGCGGGGCTGAACATGCCGTCCTGCACCTGCTGTACGCCCGTTTCTGGCACAAGGTCCTGTACGATCTGGGCTACGTACCAACGCCGGAACCATTCATGAAGCTGGTTAACCAAGGGATGATTCTGGGTTCCAACCACGAAAAGATGTCCAAGTCCAAGGGCAATGTCGTTAACCCAGATGACATCGTTGAGCAATATGGTGCCGACACGCTGCGGCTCTACGAAATGTTCATGGGTCCACTGACTGAATCCGTGCCTTGGGACACCAAGGGGCTGCACGGTGCCTACAAGTGGATCAACCGGGTATGGCGCCTGATGATGGATGACAACAACCATCTGCGTGATCGCGTTTCAAACTTCAATGATGGCAAGCTGACGCGCATCTACAACCAAACCGTCAAGAAGGTTACGGAAGACTTTGAGCGGATGCACTTCAACACGGCTATTTCGCAACTGATGGTCTTTGTCAATGAAGCCTACAAGGTTGACGATCTGCCGGTTGAGTACATGGAAGGCCTGATTAAGATGATCTCGCCGGTAATTCCACACGTTGCCGAAGAGCTTTGGAGCCAATTCCACGTTTCCGACACGATTGCCTACCAGCCATGGCCAACCTACGATCCAGAAGCCTTGGAAGAATCAACGGTTGAAATGATCATACAGGTTAACGGCAAAGTGCGGGCCCGAATTGAGATGCCAAAGGATGCCGATCAAGAAACGGCTCAAGCTAAGGCCCTTGCCAACGAACACGTCCAAAAGTTCACGGATGGCAAGGAAATCAAGAAGGTCATCGTTGTACCAAACCACATTGTCAACATTGTCGTTAAATAGTCTAACGTAATTTAAAGGTCAGCATTCGATAGCGTCGAGGCTGGCCTTTTTGGATTTTAAAGAAAGGAAACAGCAATGGAACTGGTTAGCTATGGAGCAGTCTTTACCCCAACCGAAAAAGAGATTCAGGTTGATTTTCCGGATGTCCCCGAGGCATTTACGCAGGGGCAGACCATGGATGAGGCGATCGAAAATGCCAAGCTGGGGCTGGCGATCGTGATCAATGACAAGCTGGGCCATTTTGAGCCGGCACCAGCAGCAACGCCTATCGACCAGCTGAAAACGGCTTTTTCGGATCGTGAAGTGCGGCTGATTGAAGTCGATCTGGAAAAATATTAAATGCGTTGATCCTTGTTGGGATAGGCTTTTGAAGCACTCAAGGCAATTAGGTAAAACAGCTTACTATAAATAAGACGTTGACAATTGAAAACTTGATCGCTATAATAAAGCCATTAAATTTTTAAGAGATTTTTAATTATTGAATTTCATTGCGAAAGGAGGAATTTCTATGTTGAAGCATCAATTTAAAGCATTGGAAATTTCTGCCTTTTCGTCAATGATGGCCTGTTGTTAATCTATTCCTCAATCGATTTTTCGATCTGAGGCCTTTTTGGGTTACTGTTTTTGCGGTCCCAAAAGGCTGATTAAAGGAATGGAAAGACAATGGGCCTTTTTTCATGCAATTTTTTGATTAGACATTATTTAAATATTTGTCTAAAAGGGGAGTGAGAAGTTTTGAGTTGGACGATCATTCAGCAGAGCCTGCCTGAATTTGCCAAGGGCTTTCGATTGACGCTGTGGCTGTCGCTGGTGGGAATTCTAGGCGCTATGGTCGTGGGCATCATCGTTAGTCTGGTGCGGTATTTCAAGGTCCCGTATCTGGCTGGCATCCTGGCTGCTTACGTTGAGCTGGCCCGCAATACGCCGCTTTTGATTCAGCTGTTCTTTTTGTACTATGCATTTCCGGTAATTGGCTGGAAAATGAGCGCGGCGGCCTGTGGGATCGTTGGTTTGATCTTTTTAGGGGGCGCCTACATGGCAGAAGGATTCAGCGGCGGCTTTAACGGCGTGGCCAAGACGCAGCTGGAATCCGGCAAGGCCCTGGGAATGAGCAGCTGGCAGCTGGCCCGTTACGTAGTCTTTCCACAGGGATTTGCACTGTCGGTACCTGCCCTGGCTGCCAACGTGATCTTTTTGATTAAGGAAACCTCGATTTTTTCGGTGATTGCCATTCCGGAACTAACGAATACGGCGCTGGATCTGATCGGTCTTTACTACCGTTCCAACGAATATCTTTTCGTTTTGGTGATCGCCTACGCAATTATCTTGATTCCCCTGTCCTTGATTTTGACTTGGCTGGAAAGGAAGGTTCGCTATGGCACATTCGGGAATTAACGTTTTGTTGGAAGGACATAACTTTGCGCGACTGCTGGGCGGGCTGTGGACGACGGTTTGGATCGCGGCGCTGTCCTTGCTGATTGGGCTGGCGTTAGGCGCGGTGCTGGGAATCTTGCGGACGTTTAAGAATCGGCTGCTGCGCTTGATTCTGCGGCTTTATCTCGAGTTTTTCCGGATCGTGCCCACGGTTGTGCTATTGTTTTTGGCCTACTATATCCTGCCAAGAATGATGCATGCAGCCAATCTGCCCGGCTCGTTGATGGCTGTCGTCGCGTTTGCCTTATGGGTGGCCGCGGAATTCAGCGATATCGTCCGGGGAGCTTTGATCTCGGTTCCAAAGCATCAGCGGGAATCAGGCTTGGCATTGGGTTTGAATCGGCAGCAGCTGTTTTACTACGTCTTATTGCCCCAAGCGTTTCGACTGGAGCTGCCGGCAACGATCAATCTGGCAACGCGGGTGATTAAAACGACCTCGCTTTTGATGATGATCAGCGTGATGGACGTCATCAACATTGGACAGCAGATTATCGAGGCCAACAATCATCTTTATCGAACAGGGGTCTTTTGGGTTTATGGCCTGATTTTCGTATTTTACTTTTTGGTAGATTATCCATTGTCGCGCTGGGCAAAAAAGATGGATGCCAAGCAAGCAGATTAAGGGGGATGTCTTTTGACTGAAGAAATTTTAAAAGTAGCGCATTTAAACAAGTTTTACGGTGAGCGCCAAGTCTTGTTCGATATCAACTTTGAGCTCAAAAAAGGCGAGGTGCTGGCACTGCTGGGACCTTCCGGATCGGGCAAGAGTACGACGATTCGCACGCTGAACGGCTTAGAGGACTTTCAAAGCGGTCAGATCACTTTTGAAGGCCAGAACGTGATTCCCGATGAAAAGCATTGGCAAAAGCTGCGACAAAAGATCGGCATGGTTTTTCAAAGCTATGATCTGTTTCCGAATATGACGGTTTTGGAAAACATCATTCTGGCACCGACCAAAGTTCAGCAGCGCGAACAAAAAGAAGCAACGGCAGAAGCCAAAAAACTGCTGGCCATGGTTGGCTTGAGCGATTATGAGCAGGCCTACCCGCGCCAGCTGTCGGGTGGGCAAAAGCAGCGGATCGCCATTGTCAGAGCACTGGCCATGCATCCGGATCTGATGCTGTTTGATGAGGTCACGGCCTCATTGGACCCTGAGATGGTCAGAGGGGTCTTGGAGATCATCAAGAGGCTGAGTGACGAAGAAGACATGACGATGCTGATCGTAACTCACGAGATGAACTTTGCGGCCCAGATTGCCGATCGGGTATTGTTCTTAGAGGATGGTCATATTTTAGAGGATACGCCGGGTCAGCAGTTCTTTAAGCAGCCGCAGACTGAGCGGGCCCAGCAGTTTTTGGAGAGTATGGATTTTTAGTGTTTTTTGAGAAAAGGGGAACTGATTATGAAAAAGCAGAGTTTTAAAAAATTGATTCAGACGCTGGTATTGGCCCTGGGCGCTTTGCTACTGGCATTTGCACCACTGGCAGGCACTGTGACGGCCCATGCCGCTGATAATCAGAGTTCGGTTTCAGCAATCAAGAAGCGCGGCTACATTAAGATTGCCGTGTTTGGCGACCTGCCGCCATATGGCTGGGTCAACAAGGATGGCAAGCGCGTGGGGTATGATCTGTACCTGGCACGGCGGATTGCCAAGGATTTAGGCGTCAAGGCCAAGTTCGTGCAGGTCAACGCCAACAACCGGGTCGACACGCTGAACTCCAACAAGGCGGATCTGGTTTTGGCCAACTTTACTGTGACGCCGGAACGCAAGCAGACGGTTGATTTTGCCAAGCCATACATGAAGGTTTCCGTTGGGGTCGTTTCTAAAAAGAGCGATCCAGTTACCAAGGTCAGTCAGCTGAAAGGGCAAAAACTGATCGTCAACAAGGGGACAACGGCTGAACAATACTTTACTCAACACCAGACCGGCGCCAGCCTTTTGAAGTTCGACTCCAAGACGCAGCAGTTCAACGCGCTTAAAAACGGTCGCGCCAAAGCATTGGCTGATGACAACTCCTACCTGTACGCCTGGGTTAAGAACAATCCTAAGTACACGGTTGGCATCAAGCAGCTGGGTAAGAGCTCATACATTGCCCCAGCCGTCAAAAAGGGAAACAAATCGCTTTTGAACTGGACCAACAAGGAAATTACCAAGCTTAACGATGAAAACTTCTTTGAAAAGGACTACAACCAGGAACTGAAGCCTTACTTTGGCTCGGAAGTCAAGGCCAGCGACATCATCTTGACTAATCAAAAATAGTCGGGGACGGCTGCGCTAAAATATGAATCAACCAAACGTCGTCGGCTGATTGCCGCGGCGTTTTTAGGTTGCTGGTGAAAATGATTTACTAAATTTTCAATGCTGACTGAAAAAATTTAGTTGACATGAGAAAATCGCGTGACTATAATGAGTGAAAATTAAGAAATTCATTAAATAATAATTATAAAAGCGTTGATGAGAAGAGTAGGCCGCTTTATTAGTGTTTCAGCGACTGCCGTCAGTGAAAGGGCAGCACGAACCAGCGGCTGAAGATGAGCTCAGAGCAAGGTATTTGGTCAGTTTGGCTGAATTCCCGGCAGGATCCGTTACCATCCCAGACATCAATTGGTGTTGTTGAGGCCGCTGTGGGCAATCCAGCGGTAAAATCGGGTGGTACCACGTCGGATCAGCTGCGTCGTCCTGAATCTATCAATAGGTTCAGGGCTTTTTTATTGCCTTGAGAAAGGGGAAAGACATGACAGAATTTAATACCAGACTGGTGCACGGGCCAGCCCAAAATGACAATCAGACGGGAGCCGTCAACGTTCCAATCTATACTTCAACGACCTATCGCTATCCTAAAATCGGCGCGGCAGTCCAGTATGACTACGGCCGCTCGGGAAATCCAACACGGCAGTATCTTGAGGATCAGTTGGCTGCTTTAGAGCATGGTACGCGGGGATTGGCGCTTTCTTCCGGGATGGCGGCGATTCATACGGCGCTGGCAATTTTTAAAGCCGGCGATCATATCATCGTTGGCGATCAGATCTATGGCGGCACGTTTCGGCTGCTCAATCAGTTCTTTGAACGCTGGGGGCTGAGCGCGACACCGGTTGACACCAGAGATTCGGCGGCCATTGAACGCGCGATCCAGCCTAATACCAAGGCAGTCTATTTTGAGCCAGTTACCAATCCGCTGCTGCAGGTGACGTCAATTGCGGCTGTGGCCAAGGTTGCTAAAAAACATGACTTGCTGACGATCGTCGATAACACTTTCTTAAGTCCCTATCTTTGTCAGCCATTGACTTTAGGTGCTGATATCGTGATTCACAGTGCAACTAAATATTTGGCTGGGCATTCCGACGTCAGTGCGGGCGCGGTGATTACCAATGATGAAAAATTAGGCGACCGACTCTACTTTGTGCAAAACGCGCTTGGGGCCGTGCTTTCGCCAGAAGACAGCAATCTGGTTCGGCGCGGGCTGCAGACTTTAAGCGTCAGAATGGATCGCCAGCAGGCCAACGTCAAGGCAATCATTGCTCATCTGCAGCCGCTGCCAGCCGTCAAAAAAATCTATTATCCCGGTCTGCCCGGCCAGCCAGGCTATGAAACGCTAAGCAGCCAGGCCAAGGGTGCGGGCGGCGTGCTTTCAATCGAGCTGGCTGACAATGTGGATGCAGTTAAGTTCGTTGATTCGCTGCAGCTGTTTCAATTGGCAGTCAGCCTGGGCTCAGTGGAAAGTCTGGTTGAGCTGCCAAGCAAGATGAGCCACGCGGAGCTTTCACCGGCTGAGCAGCTTAAAGCCGGAATTACGCCGGGGCTGATCAGATTGGCGGTTGGCATCGAGGACCAGCGCGACTTGATCGCGGACCTTGATCAGGCATTAGCCAAGGCAATTTGATCATCAGCAGGTTTTTATAGCACTGGCATGCAGCATTAGAACGCATGGATCAAAACAGTCTCATCACCAGTTGAATGAATCAGAAAATAGCAGAAAGAGGGAATTATTTATGTGTGAATGTCAAAAGAATGAAGCCGAACCGTCATTGGCAACTATCGCAGCGCAGGCCGGCAATCATGAAGATGAGCGTGGCGCGGTGGCCCTGCCGATCTATCTGTCGTCTAATTATCGTCACCCAACCTTAAAAGAGGCCATCAATTTTGACGCGACCAAAGACTATACCTACTCGCGCCTTTCAACGCCCAATCGCCGCGCCGTTGAAAAGACGCTGGCCAAATTGGAGGGCGGGACGGCAGCTTTTGCACTCAGCTCCGGGATGGCGGCCGTTCAGCTTTCGTTAAGCATTTTAAAAACCGGCGATCGCTTGATTTCACTGGATGATCTGTATGGCGGCGACTTTCGCTACTTTGATTATCTGAATCGGCATGCCGGTATTGAGTTTGATCAATGGGATGGCGGTTCGCTTGCTGATCTGACTGCCAAGCTGACGCCTAAAACCAGAATCGTCTGGCTGGAGACGCCTTCTAATCCAACCATGAAAGAAATTGACATTCAAGCAGTTGCAGCAGCCGTTCATGAATATGATCCGCAAATCAAGGTGATCGTTGACAATACCTTTTACACGCCAATCTATCAGCGGCCATTGCTAAAAGGAGCTGACGTAGTTATTCACAGCGCGACCAAGTATCTGTCCGGGCATAATGATTTGCTCGGCGGGGCAGTGATCGTTAAGGATGAAAAACTGGCTCAGGCATACTACGACTACTACATTACGACTGGCGATACGCTGGATTCGTTTGATTCCTGGCTGCTTTTGCGAAGTCTTAAGACGCTTAAGGTGCGTATGGCTCAGCACACTAAAAATGCCCAGGCCATCGTTGAGTATCTTAAGCAGGCACCGGAAGTGGAAAAAGTTCTTTATCCGGGCAAAGGCGGCATGATCAGCTTTTATCTAAAAGAGGCTGATCAGGTTGAAAGACTGCTTGATCACGTTAAGGTAATCACGTTTGCTGAGAGTCTGGGCGGGATCGAAAGTCTGATTACGATTCCCTACTATCAGACGCACGCGGACGTTTCAGTCGAGCAGCGGCAGCGGTTGGGGATTACGCCTAAGCTGCTGCGGCTGTCGGTTGGTCTTGAAGACGCGGCTGATCTGATTGCCGATATCAAACAGGCTTTAGCAGCGACCCGTTAAGGTTTTCTTAACAAATTGTTAATTGATTTGCGCTGACTGCCAATTCAAGCTAGAATAGTTAGGATTATTTTTTGAAATTTTAACAATTAAAAAGGTAGGAAAGCAGCAAATTATGGATGCACAACAAAAAACGGCCCCGAGCAAGCAGGCTGCAGCCAAGGCAAAAATGCTCAGTGGGTCGGCCTGGATGACGGCAGGGAGTGTATTGTCGCGAGTTCTGGGTGCACTTTATATCATTCCTTGGGTAACTTGGATGGGGGCCTACAGTGATCAGGCCAACGCGCTTTACGCCAAGGGATACAACATCTACAACCTGTTTTTGGTGATCGCAACGGCGGGGATCCCATCCGCGATGTCGAAGCTGGTTGCCCATTATAATGGGATCAATCAAACCAACATCAGCAAAAAGCTATATCATACCGGGATGTACGTTTCGATGGCAACCGGGGTGATTGCGGCCTTGATCATGATGTTTGGCGCTTCACTGCTGGATGGCGGGGACCCTAATGAGATTCCGGTCATCCGTTCTTTGGCCTGGGCCGTACTCTTGATTCCCAGCATCAGCATCTCGCGGGGGTATCTGCAGGGGTACAGCTGGATGGCGCCATCTGCCATCTCGCAGCTGATCGAACAGCTCTTAAGAATCATCTATATGCTGGGAGCCACCTATCTGGTCATGAAGATCCAAAAAGGGAGTTGGGTCTTGGCGGTTACCCAGTCAACGTTTGCTGCCTTTATCGGGGCCTTGGGAGCAGCCGCGGTCTTGATTATGGCGCGGATTCACTACCGGCGGCCAATGGAGGAGATGTTGGAAAACAGTCTGGCAACACCAGAAATCTCGACGGTACAGCTGATTGTCAAGATCGTTTATCAAGCCATCCCGTTTATTGTGATTGAATCAGGGATTACGATCTTCCAACTGATTGATCAATATACCTTCTTTAAGATGATGCCGTTGGTTGGCCACTTTACCTACTATCAAATGAATACGGTCTATGCCATGTTCAGCTTTAATGCCAACAAGCTCTACATGATCATCATTGCGGTGGCTACGGCCATGGCAACGACGGTGATTCCGCTGCTGGCCAACGCGCGCGCCAAAAGCGATCAGGAAGGCATGCGCACGCAGATTGAAAACGCGCTGGAGCTGTTCTACTTTATCATGGTGCCGGCCTCCTTGGGACTGGTTGCCGTAGCACCGCAAGTCTACACGGTCTTTTATCGTTATAATCAGGCCGGGATCGTAATTTTAGAATTTGCCGCGTTTGCCTCGATCGCCATGGGACTTTACAGCGTGGCGGCCGCGATGATGCAGGGGATTTCAGAAAACCGCAAGATGATGAAGATTCTAGGAATTGGCATGATCATCAAGCTGATTTTGCAGTTCCCATGCATCTGGCTTTTAAAAGGCATGGGCCCGCTATTGGCAACGGCCCTGGCCATGGTGGTGATGAACTACCTGATTTTGCATTCGTTTAATATGGAATTTGGCCTGCACTTTGAAGAAATGGCCAAGCCGACCAATCAGATTCTGGCCTTTTCTCTGGTCATGTTTGTGGTTACCAAGCTGGTGATGTTCGGCCTGGGCTATCTGGTTAATCCGCACGGCCGCTATGCTGCGTTCTTCCTTTTGATCGTTGGCGTGGCCATTGGTGGCGGCATCTATGGCTACTTGGCATTGAAATCGCGCCTGGCTGATCATCTGCTGGGCGCGCGGGCTGAGCTTTTGCGCGAACGGCTGCATATGAATTAAATCAATCTGCTCGTCTCAGTTTTGGGGCGGGCTTTTTTACTGTCTAAAGTTTTGGTCAGAAAAGGTCAAATTATTTAACAAACTGGCCGCGTCGTGCTAAAACATAGTTGCAAACAAGAAAGGAAGGCTGATTTAATTATGGAAATCAAGGAAACTACGATTAACCAGATGAAGAAGTCTCATTTCGACGTTACGGATACCAACAACCAAGCAGTCGATCTAACCAAACTGGCTGAACAGCCGCAAGACGCCAAGCTGGAGCTGCGCGCGTCTGGGCAGATCGTTCAGGATAATCTGACGCCCAAGCAGATTGTTGTAGCGGTCAATGACTTATTTGCCGCTTAATCAATTAGATTCGATCATAAAAAAACCATGACGCCCAGTTGTGACGTGACCCGTACCCCCAAAGTTGGAAACACAACTTTGGGGGTATTTTTATGACCAAAATCAGCATAGAGACTAAGATCAAGGCAATTGAAGAGTACTGTACAACGGCAAGTTCACTGCGGGGGATCGCTCGCAAATACGGGATTGCAAAGCTTGACTTTCAAATCTGCGTGGGTATTTATGCACGTTTCGGCAAGGAAAAACTATTGAATCCACCAACCGTAACTGGGGATTTCCGCTTAAATCTGGTAAAGTGGAAACAACAAAACCGAGCTTCCATTCCAGAGACCTGTATCCACTTTGGCTTTCGTTCATCAGGCTCTGTCTATCAATGGGAGCGTCAGTACAACGAACATGGAGCACCGGCCCTCTTAAAACTACGACCAGGAAGGAAATCAAAACATGAGCTCAAATCACGAGAAAGAGATTCAACGTTTAAAAAAACAGAATCAGCTTCTCCAAAAAGAGAACTTATCCTTAAAGATTCAACTCGATGCCTCAAAAAAATTGGCAGCCTTGAGAAAGCATCCAAAAAAGAACTTGCCCAAGTAATTTATGACCTCAAGGCAAAATATCGTTTGAAAGACCTGATTGAAGCACTGCCAATCTCTATGTCAACTTACCAGTATTGGCAGGCCAAATTTGAACACCCTAATGAAGCCGAAGAAGAGCTTAAATCCGTCATCAAGGGCCTGTTTGAATATTTTGAAGGCGACTATGGCGTTCGTCGACTGAGCGCGCAGGTGCGTGACTACTACCGAATTATTAATCGTCCACTGCCCAATCACAAGCGAATTTACCGCTTGATGCGTGAGATGGGCCTTCAATGTACGAAATACAGCAAACGCCGCCGCAAGTACGATTCTTCCAAAGGTCCGTCGGGTAAGAAGGCTAAAAACGTAATCCGTCGTCGCTTTATGAGCAATCGCAAATATCAAAAGATGGTCTGCGACATTACTGAATTGAAGGCTAAGGACGGCAGTAAGGTTTATCTGGAAATTGTCAAGGATCTGGCAACCAACCAGATTCTGACTTGGGAAATCGGGACGCATCCAACCCTGGAATTCAGCCTTAAGCCTTTGCGCAAGCTAATCGATCTTTTACCGCACACTGGGTATCAATTAACTCTGCATACAGATCAAGGCTGGCAGTATCAGCATCGTGCCTGGCGAGTCTTATTAAAGCATGGTCGGATTCGTCAAAGCATGTCCCATCGAGCAACGTGTCTGGATAACGCCGCCTGCGAGACCGTCTTTAGCAAACTTAAAGCAGAGATCAAGCCGGACACTGATTATGCCAATCAAGAAGACTTAACTCAAGCCATTGAAGAGTGGATTGACTACTACAACCACCGCCGGATACAAACAAAATTAGGCAACCTGACCCCACTTCAATATGAAGCACGGCTAGTTGCCTAAGAAAAATTTTTATTCAGTTTACAAGTAATTAATATTCAATTCCAACTTTTTGGGTACACACCAACGTCATGGTTTTTTTTGTTTAGTCCATAAATCCAATATGCGTTTTGGAATCCTGCACGGCAATTTTTTTCATAAAGGCAGGCAGGGCATGACTGATTTGGTGAGGCAAAACGATGTATTGATTTTCCGCGATTTGATCAGCTACGGCACTGTGCGCGTAAACAGCGGCCAACACCGCATCCAAACCGGCATCCTTAAATTCAGCCGTAAACGAACCGACCATTCCGGCCAGCGTATCGCCCATCCCACCGACAGCCTGCGCGGCAGAACCGATTGGCAGCTTAAAGACCTGGTCATCATGATAGATTTCGGTATGGTGCTTTTTCAAGACAACGGTCGCATTCAGCTTTTGAACGGCTTTTTGATTGTTTTCAACGGACTGATCGGCAATCTTGATTCCTGAAAGCCGCTGCCATTCCATTTGATGCGGCGTGTAGATGACACTGATCTGGCAGGCTGGCTGTTTCAGATTTTCCCGGGCCATCAAGGTGATTGCCGAGCCGTCAATTACCAATGTCTGGCCATCGTGCACGTATTCAAAAACGTTTTTAAGAATGTGCAGGCTTTGCGCGTTATCGCCTAGACCAGGGCCAACGACCACCGTATCGGCCGCTACGATCAGATCGCCAACCAGCTGATCGTCATTAAAATCGGCAAACATGGCTTCTGGCAGCTGAGCATGCAGAGCTGCCGAGTTGGCTGGGTCGGTCGCCGCCGTAACCAAGCCAGTCCCGCCATAGACTGCTGCGGTTGCGGCCATGATGATGGCACCACCGAAATTCTCGTTGCCGCCGACCAGCACGATCTTGCCAAAAGTTCCTTTAAAGCTTTCCTGTGGGCGGGTTTTAATGACTTTTTGCAGAATTGACTCATCCAAGTTTTGCATATTTGATACTCCCTTTATTTAATCCAATAAAATCCACTGACGATTGATCCGTAAATCAATCCCAAATAATGTTATTACCCTATCATAAATGGCTATATACAGGCGTTTTGAGCATGTGTGTACAGCATACGTACAACAACTTAAATTTTATCCAGCTTTGACTCGATTTGATCATCAGATTTGCGCTTGTACTCATCGATAAAGTAAGCATAAGTGTTGCTGGTAATCGACATATTGGCATGACCTAGTCGCTTGCTGATAGCGTAGAGGTCCACACCTTGACTGAGCAGATAGGCCACATGCGTGTGCCTGAGACTGTGGAAATGAAAAGACGATTTATCAATACCGGCTTGTTCTAGATATGATCTTAAAACTCTGTTGACGCGCATGTCGAGTCGTGGAGTGCCATTTATATCAAAAATCCTGTCTGCTGTTTTCGGGATTTTTTTCAGCTGATCTAGCAGCTTGGTATTAACGCGAATCGTGCGCACCGAAGACGGCGTTTTGGTTGGTATAAAACCACGTTTGCCGTGATAGTCGAACGCCTTGTCGATACAAAGCGTTTTGTCATCAAAATCGACATCATCCCACGTTAAAGCAAGAATCTCTCCAAACCGTGCACCAGTATAGATTGCCGTCAAAATCATGTATGCGGGGATGTTGCCCGGCGATAAATTGTCAGTCACGACTTTGGTCAGCCGTTTTAGCTCATCAATGGATAGATACTCAACGCGATTGTCAGAATTGCTGTTATAGGCGATTTTTGCACCATAGGTAAAATCACGAGATATGATACCGTCAGCGATTGCTGACTTTACACAAGCACGAACCCGAGACTGCAAGCTTGATACTGTTCCTTTGGCATGATTTTTGCCAAATTTGTTGATAAAACGTTGATAACTCCCACGAGTGATTGCTTTAATCTTTGTGTTGCCAAAGTATGCCCGGACGTTTTTGATGTTAGTAGCATACAGAGCCTTAGTACGCTTGGCTAAGTGTGGCTCTCTGTATGTCTTGTACCACTGTTCGAAGTAGTCAGCAAACACCGGGTCAGCTGCGACATCCACACCTTTACCCAGCTCGGACTCCAACTCGGTTGCGTACAGCTTGGCCTGAGCTTTGGTGGCGAAACCGGCTTTTGATTTTTGATGCAGCTTACCGTCGGCATCTCGCCAGGAAACTCTGGCTTGCCATTTACCGTTGCGTTTCATGAAATTTGCCATAAATGCACACTCCCTTGTGGTATAATGGCAGTGCTTTGAACTACTCCCCACTCGCTTTTGGCGGGTGGGATTTTTTATTTTTAATCAATTCAGATCGTCATACGTCAGATGGATAATTGCTTGACTGTTTTTACCGCTATCATCTTTGGTTTCGGACGACCAGTAATGCTTACCAGTCTTTTTAGAAACGTAATGATCTTTTGATGTTTCTTTGAGATCTGATGCGGTCACTTTTTGATAGTCCTTCAGTACCTTTTTGTTTGAGGCTGATGCGCTGTCAGTCTCGAAATAGTTGAATTTAACGGCTGACACAACCTTTTTGCCGTCAGCATTAGTAGTTTGATAATACCGCACGTATGATCTGCTTTTGACGGTATAGTAGGCTCCGTCAGAATGGCTCTTTGCATTCTTGGCCACCTTTGAAATTGGCGTGCCCAATTTGTAGTAGGCAGCGGGCTGTTTCTTACTGTGGCCACCAAATAATCCTGAGCAGAGAAAAATGACAGCTAAAAGTCCAGAACCAATAACAACTACCTTTTTACCAAATGAGCTGTACTTAGCGTATTTATCCGGCTTGGTTGTGTATTCATGCCAGGATCCCCAGGCTAGGCATCCAAAAACGATTGCCAAAAGAATATCGAACATTTTATTGCCTCCCAATAGCTTTTAACGTCAATCACGCTTGGACGTAGGCAATTAATAGTCGGCGATTATCTCTTTAACGATATCCTCATCTCGCAAAGGGATGTCATTCTGGCGCATAAACTCCAGATAGTCGACCCTATATGGTTCTTCACCGGTGTATTTGATGTATCGATGAAACAGATAACTGATCATAAAGCGATTGGCTTCGCATTCCATTTTAAGCTTCATCGTCTTGGTTGCGTTGTATAGATCGATTTCGTTTTTCTGTTTTGCGGCATGCCCTAGTTCATGCAGCAGAACCGCTTCGTGTTGGCACTCGTCAAGCTTTTCGTCTATGTAAATGGCGTTAAGCTCCGGCACGTAGTATCCGGGATTATCAAAACTGCCAACAATCACCGATACGCCAAGCTCTTTAATGATGTCTACAACTTTTTCAGCCATACAACATCACCTATTCTTTTCCGGCCATGTATGCTTTCCAAAGCTGTTTCATCATTTTTCTGTCGTGCTCAGTAACTGGCTTTCCGTCAAAGCTCATTGCGTTATCTATAGCCTTATCTAAGTCGATTTCCTGCTCCAGATGCTTTTTATCTGGCGTGCTCCTACCTAGTAAATAGTCTGCTGATACATCAAAAATAGACGCTATTTTATCAAGCTCTTCGCTAGAAACTTTTCGGGTTCCCTTTTCAATTTTATTCATTGATGATTTGTCGATGCCAAGACGCTTGGCCAGTTCCGATTGACTCATGTTAACTTTTTCTCGCAGGTCTACTATTCTGGCAGCTAATTGTGTTTGCATTTTAACGCCTCCTTATTATCGCTGGTGTGTACGGTTTCGCTTACAATTTCTATTTTAGCAATGTTTCTAAAAAAGATACATATTTTTGAGAAAAAAGAAATTTTGGTGTTGACGTTTCTAAAATCGAAACGTATAATAAAAATCGTGGTTGAGATAATCGCAACCAAAAAGGAAGTGAAATGTTGACCTACTCGATTAATATTCAACTAATCAAGCAGAAACGTCTGGAACATAAATATACACTTCAAGAAATGTCCGAAGCGCTAGGATTGGCCAATCGTTCTCTTTATTTGAAAAGAGAGAATGGTTGTCAAAAATTCAAAGCGAACGAATTGCCATTGCTTAGCAAAAAATTGGGCATTCCATTGAACGATTTTTTTATCCCAAACGTTGAGAAAAACTCAAAAGGAGAAAAATAAATGGACAATTTCGATACTGACAAAATCATTAAATATATTAGCGACTCCAAACAACAAGTAATTGATAGTCGGGACGTTGCCAAGATGATTGGCAAAACTCATGCACATTTGGTGCGTGATATTGACAGCTACAAAGAGGTTTTGGATCAAAATCCAAAATTGGATTCTGACCAATTCTTCATTGAATCAAGCTATCAAGCCGGCACTGGTAAGCATTATAAATGCTACCTGCTAACCAAAAAGGGTTGCGAATTCGTGGGCCACAAGGTGGGTGGCCGTAAAGGAACAATCTTTACTGCTACGTACGTCAGCTTATTTAACGAGTACGAGGCTGAACACAATGGAAAGCTGATTGCGAACGGAGATTTGAATTTCCAACGCCAAGATCTCGAATATCATCGCCGGTACGTAGCGGTGAAAGAACAGGAAGCTGCTAACAAGCGAGCTGAACTGCTGATCAAGATTGGCGACCGTCAGGAAGAAGAGCGCTATCGCCAAGCGTACTACACGGAAGCTACGAATCAGTTGATGTTCCCAATCACAAACGGTCTTGCCGTTACCGCCGGTGCAATTGCCGAACAGCTCGGCACTAATGCTTACAACATTGGCAAGTGGGGCCAGATCTTAGGATTAAAAGCTCCGAAAGGGCACCGCAGTCAATATGGTTACTGGAGTGGTGATCGCTACTACTACAACGAAAAGGCGATTGAAAAATTCCAGGAACATAAGAAAGAGATCGTTGATGACGACAACGATCTGGGGCTGTAGGAGAAAATATCAATGGAAATCAAGTTGACAAAGCAATCCTTGCTTGAACTAGCCAAACAGCTTGCACCACTAATCGCGAAGATTCTAGGAAGATCCAAGCCAGAGCCGGACTGGATCAAGCTCGAAGACATACGGGCGGACTTATTTGCTGGCAAGGCAAAGAGTTGGATCCGGTTGTATGTCTTTGACCAATTCCCAGAAATTCAGGTTGAAAACGGCCAGCCTGGCGCATGGGTAATGGGAGTTCATGGTACTGGCAAGGTAACTAAGATTTACCTGCCATACGCTAGGCCGTGGATGCATGAACATCACGATGAGATCAACTGGATTGCGAAGGAGGTACGATGATGGATTTATTTGGAGTAATTTTTGCAATGCTCATGGTGGCATTGCTGCTAGTGGATCACAGCATTTTAGGGAATCGAATCAGTCAATTAGAAAAGGAGATGAAACGTTATGAACGCAACCATTATTAACTGGCTTGTGCTTGTTACTCTAGCTTGTTGGTGCTGGGTAGACGGTTTCACAACAACGGCATTTGTGTTGACTACCTTAGTTAGCGTAGAAGCTGCGTGGAAGCCGTTCATCCGTTCACGCTTGGCAGTCAAGCTGTTTGGGGCAGACACGATGGCTTTACTGCAACAAAAAAGCGCAACTAGCCGCCACTAGTTACGCAAATAACAAAAATATTTTACAAAAGGAATTATAACATATGAATTTATCACCAAATGAAAATGCATTAATTGATGAAACGCTAAAAGAAATTGGCGCAACCATTGGCTCATTGTCGCATATCTCTTGCAATGAATTCAGCAAAGAAGAGATTATCGAACGATTGTCGATGGCAATTGCAAGCCTAGAACTTGCGCAACAGCCGCTTATTACGGTGCGCAATAAAGTACGCGAACGGAGAAAGGAGTGAGCGTGATGGTTGAGACCCCGTCATACTACTCTATCCTGCCGGCAAATGTCAGGTACGACAAACGGCTTGGTAAGCCTAACGCTCGTGAGCTGTACAGCGAAATCACAGCTCTGAGCAACAAATATGGGTATTGCATTGCCCGTAACGCTTACTTTGCTGAGCTTTATGACATCAACGAGAAGACGATATCTAAATGGATATCAACGCTCGTTGAGTGCGGGTATCTCTACAGAGAGATTATCTGCTATCCGAATACCAAGCAGGTTAAAGAGCGGCGACTGTATCCGCTGAGTAATCCGATCGTGGGCAGTACCCCCTCCCCACGGAAAAACGGAGGGGGTATCCCCGCAAAAATGACTACCCCTCCCCACGGAAAAGCGAAAGATAATATTACAAGTATTAATAAAGAGAGAGAGGAATTAAGCTCCTCTCGACAAACAGAAAAACTTCCTCTTGTTGCATGGCCAGACAGCTTGGGTGCCATGACTGGGAAGATTGAACGTCTGCTCCTAGACGTTAAGCATCAGGGAATGTCTGACAAAGTCATCCAGAAAGCAATCGACCTGACAAAGATCGCGGAGCCTAATACGCCATATGGCTATCTGAAGACGATCCTTGATGACTGGCTAGGCCAGAACATCTATACGATGCACGACTGGCAAGCATTGCAGAAGAAGAAAAGGGATGCCAAGAACCGAGAGATTCCTAACATCCCGATTTACAAGATTTAAGGAAGGCGAAACAGATGATCAAAGCAATCCCACGTAGCAAACTACGGGATACGCTATATCCCGATTACTACGATTATTGGGTATCGGTTTACAAAGAAGGCGTGGTTGCTGAACGAACCTATGAAAAGTGGGACTTAGCAGGACGCCATTTAAGAAGACTGGCACCAGATTTAAAGATCCGCAACATGTCAGCAGACGATATGCAGCAGATATTGAACCGATACTCAGTTGACCATGAGCACGCAACAACCCTTGATTTCTGGCACTCAATCGCAGCGCCTGCAAAAAGACTATTTGCCTATGAAGGAGTCCTAAAACGAGACCCTACCTATGGCATTGTAGTTCCTGAGGGCAAGCCAGCCAAAAAGAAGAAAAAGAAGTTTCTTGAGCCGGAAGAGCTAGAACGATTAATTAAAGTACTTGAATTTGATCAATCAACGTATAGCGATGGGCTCATGATAACGATCAGAACTGGAGTGAGATTTGGCGAGCTTTTCGGCATTACACCAAAAGACGTTGACCTTAAAAGGATGACTTTAAGCATTAACAAAACGTGGGACTATAAGCGGAATGCATCGCTTGACGACCACTACAACGAGTTCAAGCCAACCAAAAATAAATACTCAGTTCGTAAGATTGCGATGGACAATATTACAGCCCGGTGCTTTCAGCGCGAAATGGGGGGGTGCAAGGACGATGAGACCATCTTTGGAACCAACACTTCTGGTTTCAATTCCACCTGGAACAATGTCCTTGCCAGAATATGTAAATTTATCGACATCCCAGTTATGAGCATTCACGGTCTAAGACACGAACACGCATCATTTTTGGCGTCACAAGGTGTGCCAACTAAAACGATTGCAGCTCGGCTTGGTCATGTTGATGATCGTGTAACCAACAAGGTCTACATTCACGAAACAATGCATGACCAGAAACGGGATGCTAGAGCAGTGATGGATAAGCTGGCTGATATGCAATGACAGCAGAGATTAATGGCCGGCATAAGCAGCCGAAACGGAAATTTGTATCAGGAAAGCTGTTTGACGAAAAAGGTAGATGGACAGTCAGCGAGACCAATGAGGATCAATTGCGTGATGAATTTAGAGAATTCGTGCATCAGAAGGTAAATCAGAAGACATATCAGCCAGTTATTACCGTTGATGGCTTTGGCGATTTCTTAGACCGAATCACAAAACAATGCTCGATGATGAGCGACTTCCAATATCAAATGATCCTGGACTATGTTGACTACGTGAAATGGAGACGATAGCAGATGCAGTTTGATGTCGAGACAGTTAATTCAATTCTGGGGATTGATGATGCCTATAAAGCGCCGGACAAAATCATGGAACTAATCTCTGGCAAAGAATCTCGAGAAACGCTTTTTCAGAAATTTCTGAATGTTTCAAGCGACTTGTCGTTTGACTGGTTCCATCAGTACTTTGAAGACGAGCAGGCACAGCGAAAAAAGATGAAACAGGATTTTACTCCTGACAGTGTCGCAAGATTGCTCAGTCGAGTGGTTAACACAAATATTGCTCGTGTAAGCAAAGCAAACAATGACGGGACGCACACTTATTTTGAGCCGACTGCTGGAACTGGTGGGATTTTAATTAGCCACTGGGACTTTAATCGAAGAAATGACGCTTTGAACTTCAAAGGCAAGAACGGAGATCATCAGTTGCCAAAGTGGGCATCAGTTTTAACTTATGATCCACGCCGCTACTGGTACCAGGCAGAAGAAATGAGTGATCGTGCAGTACCGTTTTTGTTATTCAACATGGCGATTAGGGGGATGAACGGCGTTGTTATTCAATGCGATGCCTTAACACGCCAGACGAAGGATATCTGGTTTATCCGCAACGACACGCCAGATCCTAGTCGCTTTAGCGAAATCATCAAACTGCCGCATACAGAGTTGTGGGCAAAAGAATTTGATGTTGCTGAATGGGTTACTGAATTCAAGTAAGGAGAACAAACATGACAAGAATTGATATCTACGCCATGATTCCTGGCGCAGGCGAGCAGACATGGACCATCTGGACTTCTGACGTAAGTAAGGAATGTGCCAAAATTCAAGAATGCATTAAGGACGGCCGGCTGTATCAGACGGACAACGTGATTATGTCAGTGGATCCGAGCTTCAATAATTGCTCAACGCTGCTGATCAATCCCAAGTACATCACGCTTGTGGCGGTTGATGACCACGTGGATTCGTGGACTTACACCAAAGCTGAAATCGATGCCGGCGCTGACAAGAACAAAAAGGAGAACGACTAACATGAAGCTTTCATTCGAAAACAATGGGACACGGTTGCAACTGGAAACTCCAAAACAGTTTGATATGGCAACAGGAACTGCCTTTCTGGCATTGGCAAGCAAGGTACTAACTAGGGATGAGCAAGAAAATCATGGCCTTACAGTCATTCCTGATGATCAAAAGCAAGAACGCCGCATCAACTACGCTGACGTTCCAGGATGGCGCGAACCAGTGAAGGCAAAAGTAATGTGTCCATTCTGTGGCGAATCATACACGCGAGAGATTCCATATGGATACAAGCACATCCGCTGTCGTGTTTGCCACGAGAAAATTCACGTTTCAGCAGCTGCCGGCGAGTATGGTGTTCCTGACGAGAAAGGCTTCTACTATGTGGCGGAAGAGCCAGAACGCGATGACGGCATGGATAAAGAGCTGCTAGATGAGATGCAGAAAAACGACTCGGAGGAACAATGAAAATTCTATATGACTTGATCACTGTTTTGTGGGCCATAGCCGTTGTAGCTTCGGCTTTTATGACAGCGATTTTAATCAGCTCAGCATTTCATATTGATTTATTAGTGGCATTGTTGATAGTGGCGGTATTGTTAAAGATTTTTTAGGAGCGCGAGTTATGAATTTATACCGAGTAACTTTTTCTCGCTGGCATATCGGTAATTGGCTAGTGGCTGCTGCAAGTGAAAAACAAGCGGCTGGTCTAATTGTTGATAATCTTAATCGGCATTGGCGGCAGACGGGCATCACTTATCAAATTACAGATTTTGATGCTGAGAAAATCGACATCGATTCATTTCGACAACCAACGATTATTGACTAGGAGGACAAACGATGAGTAGTAAGCGAGCAAAGCGCCATCAACTGATAGTGCGTGTTAGTAATGGCAGCCGTGCTAATAACAAGCGAGCTGGCAGGAAAATCCATGATGTCGCGCTTATGCCGTTTAGAACGCCAAAGCTACGATGCCATAACTTGCAGAGTGAGTTTTCGCGTGTTTGGCGCCGAGAACATCCATATGCTGGAAGCTACAAGCAGCATAAAACTGAGATGATCAGATTTACGGTTTGGATGTTAGAGCCGGCAGGAAAACTTAAAGGAATGGGGACGATTAAATGAGCACTAGACGAGCACGAAAGCACAAAGGCCTGGTTGAGTATGAAAAGAAATATCACCATCGGCCGGGGATGCATTTAAACAACCATCGCAAGACTCGTGGCGTTAACTTGTTGCAAGCTGTATGTGCTGAGTCGGCCTACGAATGGCACAAGCGCGAGAAACAGAACCCGGAGCTTGCGAAGGAATTAAACGAGCTATTTGATTGGATGAGGCGAAAGTGAAATCTATCTCGAAATCTATCTTATGGATCACAGGAATCATCAGTGGCTTGATCATGATTGGTGGACGAGTGTATGCGATCTGGGGTGACTGGATGTTAGGCATTCAGATCAGCCTTGTCAGCGGAACTATAACAGCTGCCTGTTATCTGATACTTGAAATTTTTGGCTAAAAGAGGACGAACATGATCAAAACAAAAATTTTTATGGAAGGCTTTGACGATCCCAGCATTGACGAGCAAATCAATAAGTGGATTGCCAAGCATCCCGACTACATCATCGTGGATGTCAAACTGCAATCAAATATGGTCGACGATATCGACAGCTGCTGCGTAGTTCGAGACGCACTGGTTATCTACAAAGAATATTAAAACCAAAAGGAGAAGCGTAATGCCGGCAAATCAGCTAATCACTAAACCGCGTGAAGAAGTAGATCTGACACTGACCGTAACCGATGGGGATGTTATGCCGTACACGTATCATCTGCATGACGTGTTTAGCGAAGTAATCAGCCTTATCAACCATTGCAAGAACAAAGGAATCATGTTCCGTTTCCGGGCAATCTATGGTCTTGACAGCGATACGCCAACAACTGGTATGGTGGCTATCGACCCGAAGATGATTATTTCGGTATGCGAAGAACCAAAGGCGGTGAAATGATGAAACACTACGGCAGAAAAGTAAAACTGGACGGCTATACGTTCGATTCTGTGAAAGAAGCATCATTCTACGCCGCCTACATCAAGAACAGTGGCAAAGAGTATGCAGTGCATCCCCAGTACGAGCTGCTGCCTATCTTTGACGCCGGTATGGTGCGAGTCGGGGCAATCTACTATCATCCAGACTTCGTTGTATATGGCCCAGACAAGTCCATAGAGCACGTTTACGATGTTAAGACATCAGTAGACTACAAAGGTGCTGATCCAAGCGCACAGCTCAGATTTAAGCTGTTCTGGCGCAAGTATGGCATTCCGGTCGAAGTAGTGACGCCATATCGGTCATACTTCAAAACCAGAATTTTAGGCACTACGACCAAGGTACAGCCGATGCATCAAAGACTTAAGAAGAATGGGGATGTCGTTAAGGACTACTACGATATCAAGACATCCCTTGATTACAGCGTCGAAGATTTATTAGGAGGAATTGCAAATGGTTAAGAGTGTCAAACTTGGACAGCTAGAAGACATTGGTATCTGGAAGCATGCTGATCAGTCCGGCAAAGCTTACTTTGTTAGCGAGCATTTTGACGTGCCGGATATCGGCGAACCATATCGGCTGGTGCTCTTTAAAAACCCGTATCACAAGAGAGGCGATAACACGCCATACTACAAGGCGATGCTTGTCTCGTACACGAATACTTATGAGGGAGCAAGCTTAGCTGACATTAAGTTTGAGCAGAAATCACGCAGCAACCCAACCGTTGATGGATTAACGGTCGACCAGGCAATGTGCGTGGTACGGGATGCAGTAGCTCAGATACTATATGGCGAGAGCGAAGACGATGTGATTGTGGAAGCACGAGCAGATTTGGAAACGATACTGGAACAGAAAGGATGAAAATGGTGAGCAGATTTATCGAAAATCTCGACTACTTCGAGAAACGATATAAGCAGGACCTGAAAAATTGCGATTATCTCGATTTGCACGTCAAGATTGACGACAGGGTGAGATATCACGAATTCAAACGTCAGTTGATTGGACTGCGAGAAATCGGTCAACTGCCAAGAGACAACCGAACACCAGAGTGGAAGAAAACTGATGAGCGGATCATCAAGGCACAGAAGGCTGCACTTGATAACGGTGAGAACCGTGAGTGGGTACTGCGCCATGCCAAGGTCAGCAAGATGACGTATGACCGCCATCTTTGGGGAAACCCTGATTTGGCAGATTTGAACCGGCAACTAAGGGAACAGCATAAAGATAAAGAATTAGAATCTGCCGAAGTTACGACTATCTGCATTGACATGAAGACCTGCCAACGATACGAATTCAAAAAGCGTATCTTATGCGATCGCAAGTTTGGCTGGCGTGACGGAGCAACGGCAGCGTTAATCAGCAATGCTGGTAAACGCAAAACTACCAGGCTTTATCGGAGCAGATATCTAGTATTTGACGCAAAGGATGAGGATAAGTATGAGATTTAACGGATTAGGCATGATATTAGGTGCATGCTTGATTTTCTGGATTTTTGTAGTGATTTTACTGGCGCATATCTGGGGGTGAAGGAATGAACAGCAAAGCTTGGAGTGCACTTGCCAAAACGGCAAAATATGCTGCCGTTGCGACGATTACGGTAACGGCAATCATGACGACCAACAGTCAAGCGTACAGGTTCTTCTTTTTCTTCCTGAGCCTTTGGTTTCTGTAGGTGTGCAGCGTATGGAAACTAAAAAAAGCCGCATCACAATGACACGACTCTCCAATTTATCGACATCACCAGTATACCAGACAGGGGAGTGTGATGTTGTGGTGCAGACTGATCTAAGCTTGGGGATCGATTACAACGAGACTGCCAAGAACGCACGAAAGTTTTTATCAAAAGGAATCAATAAGTATCTTTACAAGGCGGGGATGCACCGCAACCAGTTAAAGTCACCGACTCTCAACTTAGCAGGCGGCGGATCATCTGGCGGCAACCATGCCGAAGATAAAATCATCAACGGTATGGAAGCAAGCCGGATGTGCCGGTGCATCAAAGATACGTTGGAAAACTGCGAACCGCTGACGTATCAGATTATCTCGGCGGTCTACCTTGAGGGGCTGAAAGACTGGCAGATGGCTGACAAGCTCAGCTACTCGCCATCGCAATATCAAAACATCAAGCGAACCGCGCTCTGCGAGTTTGCCGAACGGTTTGAAGGATTCGAAACCAGATATTCATTCGACCGCAATGATTACGTTTACCTCGTTAAAAAAATCGGAGAATGATAAGAGAATTGGTGTAGCGTTTACGCCATATAATGATATCGTGATAGAAATATCACATGGGTGACTATTTTCTGAACTGGTTTTCTTCGAATCACAGTACAGACGTTTCGGCGTCTGGTTATGCATCGACCGGGCAAGGCAGCCGGTATCCTTAAATAAAATCAATGTTCATGGTTCGCGATCTACATGATTACAGTACCAGTACCTTCTTTCTGATTAGATGATTTGGTTAGGCTTAATTATCGTTTTAAATGTGGCTGTTTAGTGGGTTCGACTCCCACGCGATGCTTTCCCGTCAAGGCGGGAACCCTTACTTAATTTGTATTTTGGATCCCAAACATTAACTCCATAAATTTTGGCACCGCAAACGGTTAGCTATTCCACCTAGCTAGACGGTTCGACTCCGTCATGCGGTATTGTGCTGACACACAGCAGCACATTGTCGGTGTTCTGCCAATACCGGCTGGAAGGTCCCAGGCGGGCACTGAGTTTTAACCATCGTGTCTCAGCGCAAAAAGGGTGCGAGTCCCTTACCTATCCATTTCCTGGCTTTAATTTCTAACATTTGCTTATCAACGACTTATACCTGCCAGGACAACGTATCGAGGCCAATTCCCGACAGCGTGGCAACGTGTTTAGATGGTCAGCTTAAGACCGAACTGACGGGAGCTGGTTCTCGACAGCGTGGAAGTATGGCTGAGTGGCTTAAAGCGCCAGTTTGCTGAACTGGTAAAGTCTTTAAAAGGACTTACGCAGGTTCGAATCCTGCTGCTTCCGTTGCCAGAAATGGCATAGCCAAAAAGTATGATTGCATATCAATCGCATATTGGCAGCAGATATAGCTCAATGGCAGAGCTTCTGATCTCGGTTCGATTCCGGGTATCTGCGTTGAGAGTAGCGCAATTCACTCTCTTGTCTTTCGATTTAGGCTCAGAAAGGCAGACGGTATGGTCATCCCTATACTTCAGGTGGGGATGTCACGGTTCGACTCCGTGAGCCGTCATTCCGCTAGTGGTCAGCGGTGTGCAAGTGCGTCATTTCAAATAATATGCTTGCATTAGCTCAGCTTTGGCTGGGCTTTTTATTTTGGTTGAGGTGGTGACAACATGAGAGCGTACAAGGATTGGGGAGCCTGCTCGTGAAGAGCATAAGCTGCTCGTGCTTGCTGATAAGATCTATCACAAGCAGCATCCAGAACGAGTTAAAGACAAACCGGCTGAATACACGATCAAGCCACCAGTTCTACATACTAGGAAAGGAGGTGGCCACAATGCCAAGGGTTAGACGATGCAGATATCCGGGATGTCATACCATGTGCCAGCTACCTGATCACTACTGCAAGCAACACTACGAGCATGAGGCTGAGTACCTAGCCAGCCGTCAGAAGTGGGCACGATCACACGGCACTGAGTACCAACGCAAGTACAACAACGTCACAAGGTATCGCGATGATACCAAGTCGGCGCAGTACCACTTCTACAAGTCGAGACAATGGCAGTCACTGCGCAAGCAAGTACTCGAACGGGACCACTATGTCTGCCAGTACTGTGGCAAGCCAAACTCCAAGACCGTTGACCACGTCATACCAATCGAGTTTGACAGCAAGCTGCAGGCAGACACTGACAACCTGGCAACCATCTGCCGGGACTGCCATAGACTCAAGACAGCTTGGGAGCAACGGCACTATGGCACTGGCAAAGACAACCAGTTGATAGCTGGTGCTGAGCCGATCCATGACGTGGACGTTATAGCCAAGCTCATGACGCTGTGAGAGGCTCATATTTGCTTTCTCGCGCGTTTTAAATTTTTTTGATGAATTTATCAAGTCGGATTTTAAAATTTACCCCCGCCCCCTAATCGCTTGCCAAAAGGAGCGCACACAGTTCAATCGTCTCTTACAAAAATGCGATTTTTAAAATTTTTACCCCAGGGGGGCTCCGGAACGTTCCGAATCTGCAGAAAGGAGAGCCAAAAATGCCAAAACAGGTGTTTTATAAGCAAAATCACGGCCATTTGCCACCAAATCCGCCTAATTATTTCGGGCCAATTGCTGCTGCTTGCTGGCGAAAGATAGTGCCTTATCTTGAGAGCACCGAGCGGGTCCAGCGAATCGACGCCGGCATGGTCGAACAGTACTGTACTCAGTACGAAATCTACCGTCAGGCGTATGCTGACGTGCAGGAAAACGGCATTCAGACCAAGCTGTTTACGTCGTTGCAGAACGCAGCCGGCGAAATTATCGGTAAGGATTTCACCGGGTACAGAAAGAATCCGGCTGTTGGAATCATGAACGATGCAAACAAGCAGCTTAACTCAATTGGCATTCAACTTGGTTTGACGCCTAAGGGTAGACAGGACCTTATGCAGATTGCTAGTCACGAGAAGAAAGATGATACAATTAGTGCGATGGAAAAATTCTTTGGCTGAGGTAAAGCGATGAGGCGTAAGACTAATCAAGACTTTGTTCGACAAGTCAAAAATTTAGTTGGAAATGAGTATACTCATTATCGTGATTTATTCAAAAACAAATTCTGTAAAGAACACCATATAAGATTAATCAGAATTAAATACACCGAAGATGTTAATAAAGTTTTAGAGCAGGTTTTATAATAACCTGTTTTTTTATTAGAAAGGGGGTGATGCTATGAATATTGACCTTACTCAATCACATGATGTACTTGGCATATATCATAAGATTGACTATTCAGAGATTCGCAAACAATACAATGATGCTGGTACTCGTTATTGCTTTGATGTGCTAGATGAAAAAATTCCAACAGGATATTTGATTAAACTTGCTTGTTTTCGCCATTTACAAGATCTTACAAGACAAAACAGCACAAACTTTCCTTATCATTATTCAATTGATGAAGCTAATAAGTTGCTGAAATTTGCCAGTGTGTGTCCTGATGTTGACACTGGTGAGCCAGCCAAATTGATGGATTGGCAAAAGTTTATTTTTTCTCAATTGATTGGTTGGCGAAACAACGAGGGTGGCAAGCGATTTAGCCGCGCTATTGTTTCTATTTCACGTGGGCAAGGAAAAACTTTCTTAATGGCTATTTTGATGTGCTACTCATATTTAATTGAATCAATAGGACTGTCTAACCAAGATTATTTGGTTACTTCAATTAACTTTAAACAAACCAATAAAATTTTTGGGTACATTAAATCAATGATGAGAAAAGTAACTTCAATTGACCCGTTTAAACAATTGGCTAAAGAAACAGATTTGCATTTGCAAAACGATCAAATTATTGAAAAGAAAACCAACAACATATTGCGAGCTATATCTCATGAATCCGGTCAATATGATTAGCTAGGCTCATTTCATTTTACGACCGCTATTTTTGATGAAATTGGTGAAGTCACAAGCCGTGAGAAAATCAGCAAAATTATTTCTGGCCAAGTGAAGGTTAAAAATCGTCAATTCATTCAAATTTCTACCGCTTATCCAGATCCTTCAGTTCCATATCATGAAGATGAAAAAACGATTGAAGAATTAATGGAAAAAGATGGCGATCGAGATGGTGACACTTATCTGGGGCTAATTTGGAGTCAGGATAGCCTAGATGAAACATTTAAACCGGATACTTGGATTAAAAGTAATCCGTTATTAGGGCTTGATAGCCAAAAGAAAGTTTTAATGCAAGGGCTTCAAGACAAGCGTGATTCGGATATGTTAGCCGGTACGGTTGGCGATTTTCAAAACAAGAACCTAAACATGTGGCTGCAGGAAGCTACTAACTCGTTTCTTAAGCTGGCCGACATTGAGCGAGCGGTTAAAGATGATTTCAGTTTTCGCGGCCAACAAGTCTATATCGGTTTTGACTATTCTATGTTCTCCGACAATACGGCAATTGCCTTTGTCTTCCCGTATATTGATGCTGACGGCAATCAGAAATGGCACGTTAAGCAGCATAGCTTTATTCCATGGCAAAAGGCCGGATCGATCGAGGCAAAAGAAAAGCAAGACGGGATTGAGTATCGGGAATTGGCAAGAAAAGGCTACTGTACGATCACCAGTCATCCGCAAGGCTTGATCAATGACGACCAGGTCTATCAATGGCTGCTTGATTTCGTGGCCGACAATGATCTCAAGGTCCTGTTTTTTGGCTATGACGCGTGGGGAGCAACCAATGCGATCAAACAGATGGAAATCAATACTGAATGGCCGTTGAATCCTATCCGCCAGCGTACCAGCGAGCTGAAAGATCCTACTAAGTTCCTGCAGAAGGGCTTTGTTGAGTCGTCAATCACGCGGGATGATGATGAAATTATGGAAAAAGCGCTTGTTAATGCCGAAATTATTCAGGACAAGATTGGCATACAGGTCGACAAAGCTAAGGCAACGCTAAAAATTGACGTTGTGGACGCAATTATTGACGCTCTCTATCAAGCTATGTATCACTTTGAGGACTTCGGGATTGCCAACGACAAATCAAAACAGGTCGAACTGATGACCAGCGAGCAAGTCAAAGCCTGGTTTGAGAACGAAGACTCCGGCTTGCTGTAAGGGAGGTTGCCTATGCTAAAAATTATCTGGAAATATATTGACGTTTTATGTTTTTTGGCCGCAGCGGTTTTTATCGTCTGGGGCTTTTTTAGACTAAGCATTACGGCCGGCATCTTTGCAATCGGCATTGTGCTGATTGTAGTCGGCCTGATTACCGAGATGATCGCAAGCTGAAAGGAGGTGATTGAATGCCGATTTTTAAACTGAGAAACAAAGCTAACTCTGTTTTATCGATCGCTGATGATCAAAGCATTATCAATTTCCTCAACCCAAATGGCACTAGCGATTATGTGGATGCATCAACTGCTCTGCACAACTCTGACGTCTACTCGCTGATCTTTCAGCTGAGTTCCGATTTAGCAAATGGCAAATTTGTTGCTGAAAAGTCGCGGACGCAAGGGATGCTTGACAATCCTACCGTCACTAGCAACGCACATGCGTTTTGGCAGTCAATGTTTGCTCAGCTGCTGCTTGGCGGTGAGTGTTTTGCCTACCGTTGGCGCAATAGCAATGGTATTGACAGCTACTGGGAATATTTAAGACCGTCGCAGGTATCGCCATATTTGCTGGAAGACGGCTCTGGACTGATCTATACGGTTACGTTTGATGAGCCAAGCGTTGGCGTTGTTGAGGCTATACCACAGTCTGACATGATCCACATTCGGCTTTTGTCCAAAAATGGCGGTAAGACTGGTATCAGCCCACTGTCAGCTTTGGCTAATGAGCTGAGTATCAGCAAGGCAAGCAATCGGCTGACTCTCTCAGCACTTGCGCAGTCTATTTCCGCGCCTGGGATTTTAAAGATCCAGAAAGGCGGGTTGCTCAACGCTAAGGAAAAGGCTCAACGCTCACAGAAGTTTATGCAGCAGATGCAGGCGTCAGGGAGTGGGCCAATCGTACTTGACGACTTGGAAGACTATCATCCTTTGGAAATTCAAGGCAACGTTGCTCAACTGCTGAATCAAGCCAACTGGACCGGCGCACAAATTGCCAAGGTATATGGCGTATCTGACTCAGTTATCAATGGTCAAGGGGACCAACAATCATCGTTGGCCATGATGGGTAATGACTATGCCAAGTCGTTGAGCCGTTTCGCCAAAGCAATTGACAGCGAACTCAGCAACAAGCTGACTGGCAATGTCAAACTGGATCTGCGACCGGCCGTTGATCCGCTTGGTGATACGTTTGCCGGCACGATTGCATCGATGGTTAAATCGGGGACTCTGGCAGGCAATCAGGCTGCTTATGTGCTTGAACAATCTGGGTATTTACCGGCAAAACTTCCACGAGCTGATGATACAGAGAAGGGAGGTGAGAACGATGACCAAGATTAACATTAAAGGTGACGTTGTCGACAACATGACCGGCAAATTTTACAGCTGGTTTGATCTGGATTCAGCCTATCCTCAGGCGGTTGAACGGACATTAGCCGACGCTGATGATGATCTGGTGGTGGACATTGCATCGCCAGGCGGAGACGTACACGCAGCGTCTGAAATCTATACGATGCTGCGCGACTATCCGGGCAAAGTTACGGTTAACGTGTTAGGCCTAGCTGCTAGTGCTGCATCAGTCATCGCAATGGCTGGGGATGAGATCAATATGTCGCCAACCGCGCAGATGATGATCCATAAGGCATGGACCGTAACGCAAGGCAACGCCGATGATCTCGACCATGATTCCAAGATGATGGATACCGTTGACCAAACGATTATCAACGCTTACGAAGCCAAAACCGGCTTAAAGCGGGATGAAATCGAAAAACTGATGGCAGACGAAACTTGGATGACGGCTAAAGATGCCGTTGATAAGGGTTTTGCTGACAAAATCATGTTTGCTGACGAAAATCAGCCGCAAGTGGTCAATGCTGTCCACAGTATCCCTTCACACGCCGCAATCAACAAATTCATGACGCTTATGGCCAAGGCTGAACAGCCAAAGCCAGCTCCGTCTGTTTATGACGAAAAGCTGGCTATTTTATTAGACAAAAAGGAGGCCCAACATGGGAATCAATGAACTGAACAACGCTTGGATTGAAGCCGGCCAAAAGGTTTCTGATCTGAACGATAAGCTTAACGTCGCTCTGATGGACGACTCTTTTGATCAAGCAGCTTTTGCAGATTTAAAGGAACAACGCGACCATGCCAAGGAACGTCGCGATGCTCTGAAAGACCAGCTTAATGAAGCTCGTGCAGCAGAAGTAGTTAAGATGCACGACAACGACAAGGAACCGCTGAATGACAGTCAATTGTCGCTGAAAGACAAGTTTGTTAAGGACTTTAAGAACATGGTTACTACGGGCACGTCTGGCACTGGTAACGGTGGTCTGACGATTCCAGATGACATCCGTACGACTATCAATACTCTTGTACGTCAATATGCATCTCTGCAGAACTTGGTTCGTGTGGAATCCGTAACTACCGAATCTGGTTCGCGGGTTTACGAGAAGTTCTCCGACATCAAGCCATTGGCATCGCTGGACGATGAAACGGCTGCAATCGGCGACAACGATGATCCAGAACTGACTACGATCAAGTACCTGATCAAGCGTTACGCCGGCATCACGACTGTTACCAACACGCTGTTGAAGGACACGGCCGAAAACATTCTTGCATGGCTGTCTACTTGGATTGCCCGCAAGGTTGTCGTTACTCGTAACCAAGCTATTCTGGCAGTTATGAATACGGCATCCAAAAAGCCAACGATTGCTAAGTTTGATGACATCAAGGATCTGGAACTGACCGCACTTGACCCTGCAATCAACGCTACGTCATCGTTCTTGACCAACCAATCTGGTTTTGCCGTTCTGGCTAAGGTTAAGAACGCAATGGGTAACTACCTGGTACAACGCGACCCAGCCAGCCCAGAAATCTATCGCATTGGCGGTAAGCCAGTCACGGTAGTTGCTGACCGTTGGCTCCCGGACGTATCCAGTGCTCATCCACTGTACTATGGCGACTTTAAGCAGGCTATCACGCTATTTGACCGTGAAAACATGAGCCTGTTGGCAACTAACATCGGTGCCGGTGCTTACGAACATGACGAAACCAAGATCCGTGTCATTGACCGGTTTGACGTCGAACAAGTCGATGGTGACGCATACGCAGTTGGATCGTTTACGACAGTTGCTGATCAGACGGCTAACTTCCAAGCAGGCGCTGGTAAGTAGGCGATTTAAATGGCTGTATCAGTAGACGATGTAAAAAGGGTACTATACCTTGACGGCACGGACGATGACGTACTGCTGCAGGCCTACATTGATGCAGCCGAGCAGTACGTTAAAGGTGCAATTGGTGATGGGGATGCATTTTACACGCAAAACAGCGTCTCGCCATTGTTTGATATGGCAGTAAAGTCGCTTGCAGCTACTTATTACCAATATCGCCTGAGCATGTCAGATATCCAGACATACGAGATTGATCTGACTGTCAACAGCATTATTGGTCAGCTGCGTGGACGATACGACGTTTGGGAGGCGAGCCAAGATGAAACTACCAATCAGCCGTCTGAACCACATAATTGAACTCGGTACGGTATCAACCGTGCCTAGCAGGACATTAGGCGGTTCACGTCAAAAGTTTGTGCCGACTCAAACTCTGCACTGCGCAATCTATCAGCGGTCTCAATCACAGCAGTATGCTTTGGTTGGGACGGCATTAGCAGATACAACGGTAGTAGCCGTCCGTTCTCAGTATCACGTTGACAAACAGCTCAAGGTGAGATTCAAGGACGACAGTACGATCTATGACATCTTGGCCATATCCAGGGATGAGAGCCATACGACTGCGCGTTATGATCTGCTGACGCTTAAGGCCACTAAGAAAGCTGGTGCTACTAATGGATGATCTCGGTAAAATGCTAGAGGTATTTGGCAAGAATGCCGAAAAATTTGCCATTCCAGATCATGCTACGAAGAAAGCAATGACTGCTGCTGGAGCAAAAGTTTTAGCAGACGAGTTGCGTAAAGCAACCCCGCGCTCGACAAAGAAAAATCCAAAGTATGGCCACCTGCAAGACAATGTTGGTTTTCAAAATACTGACATTGACGGCGAAGATGACGGCAATTCCGTTGTCGGCTTTGGTCAAAAAGCCTATATCGCCAGATTCTTGAATGATGGAACCGTTAAGATGAAGGCTACTCACTTTGCTGACAACGCGCGTCGTGATTCGGCTGACAAGGTTTTTGCAGCAGAGAAAAAGGTGCTTGACGCAAGAAATGGCGGTGTCAAATGATGGAACTGCCAGTTTTTCAAGCGTTAGATCTGCTCGATGGCAAATTTGACTGGATTAATAAGATTTATACTGATTCAATCCCAGAAGAAGAGTCCGATTATGAAGACAAGACGATCTGCTTGATTACTGAATGGCTGAACGAGCCTACCTACTATGCCAACCATACTTTCAAGGGATGGACGGTCGGCGTGGAAGTTCAGATATTCTACAAGCTCGATAACGATATCAGCACGCTAGATGGCGAACAGGCACTGGCACGGCTGTTTGTTGATAATAATTGGACTGTCGAACAATCGAAGAATCACATAAAAGACCCCGACACTAAACAAGTGACGAAGGTCTTTTATTTTGCAAAAGATGAAATTATCAAGGAGGGGAATTAAATGTCCGCAGGTATTTCTACTTCCGGTATCAATTGGATCGCGTTGGGACTGATTGACGATACCGGGAAAATTATTGCTGACGCTAAAAAGGGGCTCTCTGAGTCCGGCGTAGTATTGCTGGACGGTGATGGCGAAGGTGCCACGACTGCCAACATTACCAATATCGAAGAAGCAGGTACGCAACAATACGCTAACAACAAAGTTAAGCGTACGTCTCACGGTGTTCCAACGCCGCAAGTTGCTGTTACGTACCTTGACTTGCCTTACGAAATCGGCATGAAGTGCAACGGCTACGAGATCGATGCGACCGGTGGTGCAACGCTGGGCAAAAAGCCACACTTGGCAATGCTAATTTGCTCTGACGACTTCAAAGGCAACAAGTACTTTGACGGTTTCGCCAATGGTGAAATGATTATGCCAACTCGCAATCATGGTACTAACAACAAAAACGAAACTGACGCCAATGCTGCATTTACCTATCAAGCTTTGACGCCAATTGACGACACTGTCTTTGTTAGCTCTGACGGTACGCAACAGCCTTACAAGCAGTGGAACAGCGGAGCAACTGGATACAGTGCTGCAGCTATGCTTAAGGAAGTATTCGGTGGCTATACCGGTGACGATATTACCAAGCATGGCCAAACCACTACTACCACTACTACCAGCAATACTGTTACTCCAAGCTAAAAAACTTAAGTCGCCTAGTAAATACACAGTACCAATGGGGCGGCTGATATGAGGTGTCAAAAATGGAAAAAATTAAAGTAGACGCATCCCTGTTTGGCATTAAACAGCCAATTGCGGTTAAGCCAACCGTTCGGGTGACGTACAAGCTTAACCAGTTAATGAAACAGGCGCTAGAGGCTTCCTTGGTTACGGATGATACACCTATTGACGATAATGATGCGCAGGGAAAGTTTGTCGAAGCTATTGATCAGGAAACTGAATTTATTAATGGCGCAATCAAATTTATCGCGCAATTGTTGCATATTGATGAAGACCGTATTTGGGACAACGCCACCGAAGAAGAAATTGGGGCTTATCTGTCTTACTTGCGGAGTCGTATGTCTGGCATTAGCGAAAAGGAAGCACAAGAAGCACTTAAAGCTACGGATGAATCCCCAAAATCGGTAGCGGAGAAATCCGCAAAAGAATCTGGGAACTCAAACAAGAAATAGAAGACATCAATTACCTTAAACAGCAATTGATGCTTAATAGTGGCGTTTTACCAGATGATTTGGACAATCAAAACTATTTGGAACTGTTGGAAACTTTGAATGCGCGGTCAAGGGATGATAGGCCAATGAACCCAGAAGACGCGCACGCGCAATTATCTAAGATGTTTGGAGGTGGATAGCTTGAAAGTACAGAATGAAATGGCCACACGGATTTCGGTTGATACGATTTCTGCCGTTGGAAGCATGTCCGCCTTCCGAAACGCAATCACAGCCACAACCAATGCCTGGAAGGCTCAAGAAATAGCCTTAAAAAACAGCGGCGACTATACACAGGCGGCTAAGGTAAAACTTGATGGCCTTACTCAGGCAATGGAGCTGCAACGTGCCAAAATCGAAGAGTTGCGTAGTCGTCAAGAAGGACTTGACCAGTCAAACGAGAAACAGGCCAACCAGTGGCTGAAACTTGAGAAGCAGATCAATCAAGCCAACCGTCAATTAGCCAGCTACGAAGCACAGGCTCAGCGTGCTAAAGCAGCCTATGAGTATCAAGCGTCTGGCTTGTCAGACCTACAGTCCAAGTACAAGTTGACGCAATCAGCATCACAAGCCTACGTTGATCGTATGGCGGCCGAGCATCGCACTGCTTCCGAAACCGTTGCACGCTATCATCAACTAGCTTCCGGACTGGAAAACCTGCAACAGCAGTATAAAATCCAGTCCAGAATGCTTGAGGAAATCAAGAGCCGTTCTGGCGAAACGTCTGACGCTTATCTCAAACAGAAACAGCGGTTAGACCAGACTGCAACGTCGATTGCTAAAACACAAGATGAGCTTAAACAGCTTCGTGTACAGGAAGCATCCCTTGAGCCAACCGGCATTGCTCGCGTTGATAATGCAATCATCAAGATGCGTGACCACACTGAGCAGATTCAGCCAAGGCTGGAACAGCTTAAAGGCCAAGTAAACAGTTTCTGGGATTCTGTTAAAAGCGGGGTTATGGCTGCCGGGGTTGCCGTCAGCGCATTTACTGCATATACGGTTGACGGCGCCAAGAAGGCTGAAGACATACAGCATACGTATGTCACCAACACCAACCTGATGACGACTGCCGGCGAAAAGCATAAGGATGTCCAGAAGGCAATCAATCAGATGTATGCCGATGGTTCCAGCTTGTCGGTCAAATACGGTGTATCGCAACAGCAAATCGCCGAAGGTTACCAGACGCTGATCAAGCGTGGGTACGACAGTCAAATGGCCTTGGGTGCCATGCCGCAACTGCTTAAAGCAGCTAAGGCTTCCGGGGATGACTTTAATGACACGATGGAAGTCACGACCTCAACTCTGGAAGCTTTCGGCATGAAGTCCGACAATGCCAACAAGATGATGCAGGCCACGTCTTATACGGCAAACACTCTGGCCAAGGCGGCTGATGTTACGTCTACCGACTTCTCGAAGCTTGGTATTGGTATGCAGTATGCCGGCGGTACGGCAAAAGGTGCTGGTATCTCGATGAGAGATGCTGCATCAGCGCTGGGTGAGTTGTCCAACAACGGTTTGGAAGCATCTCAAGCCGGTACCAGTCTGCAGCGGATTATTGTACGTCTGTCCAGCGGATCTCAGAGTGCAACAAAGGCATTTAAAGAATATGGATTGTCAATTGATGACTTCAAGACTAAGTCTGGGAAGCTCAAATCGATTCCAGAAATCTTTGATCAGATCAATAAAAAGGTTCCTAAGGCAGACCGGCTGAAAGTCTTTAACCAGGCATTCGGCCAGTCGGCACAGTCTGCCGCTGTTATCTTATCTAATAACCTCAAGGACCTTGATGTAGTCGAAGGTAAGGTTAAGACTGCGTACAACGAAGACTATGTCGGCAAGCTAGCTCTGCGCAATATGAAGTCCGCTAAGAGTGCTCAAGACCGATTTAAGTATGCCTCGCAAGCAATTCAGATTGAGGTTGGTCAGGCACTTCTGCCGGCAATTTCTAAGGCGTCAGTAGCCTTGGCAGAAGCTTTTAGCAAAAAGTCTACTAAACAGGCATTTGCTGACTTGGCCAAAGACCTTGGCAAGCTCTCAATGGCGGTTGTCAACTTTGCTGTGTACTGTTCCAAACATAAAGCAGTAGTAGTTGGCTTTGCCAAAGCCGTTACGGCAGCATTTGTCTTTACCAAAGCAATGTCTGGCCTTAATGCTCTGATCAAGGGGATTGGGCTTTTTGCTCGTGTGCTCAAGGTGGCCACGCTTGGATTTAATCCATGGATGATTGCAATTGAAGTCGCACTTGCACTGATCATTAAGTACCACAAGCAGATCGGCAAGTTCGCCAAAGATTTCGGCAAAGCCTTTAAGGGCCTTGGTACGCTTATCGTCAAACGAACCAAGGAAACCAACAAAGAGATTGGCAATTGGTGGAATTCGACCAAAAAGAGTTTTGCTGACGGCTGGAAAGACCTGAAAAAAAAGACCAGCGATGGCATTGACAACGTAAAACGTGGTTGGGACAGATTGAGCAGCGATACTGCCCGTTCGGCTCAGCAGATGTTTAACAAACATAAGTCTACGTTCCAAGCTGGCTATAAAGTTATCGAGGACCGGACTACTACTTGGCATGATCTTGTTTCGGGGCGTTGGGATCGCTTAGGTGAAGACACCGAACGTACTGCGCAGGACATGTTTAAGCTCAATCGCAAGATCTTTTCCGACATGTACAACAAGCTGAATGACATGACTAACGGTCGTTTAGGTGACATGCTTAAGGTTTGGCAGGACATTTTCGGCAAGATCCAAGATGCAGTTAGCAATGCAGTCGGCAGTGTGCATCGCCACTTTGTCGACCTGGTAAATGGCGTACTCAAGCCGTTCAAGACCATGATGGATGACATCAAGGGCGGTATCAACTGGATCCTTGATAAAGTCGGCGGTTCTAAGATTGGTGGAGATTTCAGCATTTCAATGCCAAGCTATGCCAACGGTACCAATGACACTCATCCCGGCGGTTTGGCCAAAGTCAATGACGGCTTAACGGCACATTACCGTGAGATGTTTATGACCAAAGACGGGCAAGTTGGGATGTTCCCAGCTAAGCGCAACTTGATTCTGCCGTTGCCTAAGGGTACCAGTGTGCTTGATGGTGAACGGAGCTATCAGCTGTCGCGTATGTTCGGGATGATTCCGCATTATGCAGACGGTGT
The DNA here is from genome assembly GCF_039955095.1 of Limosilactobacillus sp. WILCCON 0051. Lineage (NCBI taxonomy): Bacteria > Bacillati > Bacillota > Bacilli > Lactobacillales > Lactobacillaceae > Limosilactobacillus > Limosilactobacillus allomucosae. The sequence goes on along the minus strand of NZ_CP154878.1, from coordinate 1,820,705 downwards.
GGGCAATGCTTTTAGCTCTCTGCTCAACAAAGTAGGGGATGCAACTGATGATGTTTTAGGCATGGTTGACAAAATCATGTCAAAGCCGGTCGAATTTATGGAATCCGTATTCCAAAAATTTGTCCACGTCAGCACGCCGGTTAAGTTTGCTGCAGAGTTGGTTAAGGACGTGCCGGTTTATATCGCTAAGCAGATGGGCAACTGGATTAAAAAGCAGTTTGAGACGCTTGCCAATCCAGGCGGTGCCGGTGTCGAACGCTGGCGCCCTTACATCATCAAAGCCTTCAAGACTTTGGGGGTTGAGGCTACCGCCACTAAAGTTTCCAAACTGTTAAAACAGATCCAGACCGAATCTGGCGGTAATCCAACCGTACCGCAAAAGGTTTGGGACATTAACATGGCAAACGGCAATCCCGCGCAAGGGCTGCTGCAGTTTATTCCAAGCACTTTTAACCGCTGGGCAATCCCTGGCCACAAGCAAATCCTTAATGGATATGACCAGATCTTAGCTGCTATCAACGCTCTGGAACACGGCGGTGAAGGCGGCTGGGGCAATGTCGGTCAAGGCCACGGCTGGGCTAACGGTGGTCTGATCTCTAACCATGGCGTTTATGAGATCGCAGAAAAGAACATGCCAGAATATGTCATCCCGACCGACATCAGCAGACGGTCACGTGCATATCAGCTGCTTGGCGAGGTCGTTACCAGATTCCGCAACGATGATCCTACTTTGAGCCATAATGCTCAATTTGTCGGTGAAAATAATCGCCAGTCAGACGCTCTGAGCCACAAGTTAGACGAGTTACTGTCCAAGTTTGATATTTTGTTGCGTCTGAGCGGTGATCAGGTAGACGCAATTAAAGCACAAGGCAGTCTTGATATGCAACAGTTGTACAAAAAGGAAGCAAAAGACGCTCGTATGCGTCAATTAGGATTCTAGAAAGGGGATGAGCAGATGTCGGATCCATATATCATGATCAAGGTTGGCTATCAGCAGGAAATCAATCTCTGCGATCAGATAACCGGACTGCGTTATCTCGGATTGGACGACGCCAGCTCGTCGCCACAATTTACTAATCAGTACCAAGATACGACGGGTACTGATGGTTCGCCATTTGCCGGTCAGACTTTTGCTAAAAGAACATTCAGTGAGAAGTTCTGGCTCAGCTTTGGCGGATATGAAGATCTGGTGTTGGCTAAGCATGAGCTTTATCGATTGTTTGGCTCACGCAAGTTGGTTCGGGTGCGGACTGATACCAGTCCAGGCAAGGTATACTTTGGCATTCCAACGCCATTTGATATTGCACCGATTACCCCAGGGTCTAACGACGCCAACTTTTCAATTCCGTTTGACGTGCCGAACGGTTACCGTTATTCGCTTTATCGGAGCGATTCATTGCCTAGTGTGGCTAATGGATGGCAGTTCGGCATGAATCTGCCTAAGAATCTGCCAAGCTATCATTTTACGTCAACGAGTTTTGACGTCTACAACGCCAGCGATATCACGATTGACCCGTACTATCAGCGCCATGATCTCAAAATCTCATGCAAGTTTAACGGCAATTCCATTAAGCTTACTAACAAGACCAATGGCACCAGCTGGCAGTACACGCAGTCTAACGACGGCAGTCATACGGTTGTGCTCAATGGTGTCAATACCTATCTTGACGGCAATCTTGCCAATACTAAGACTGATTACGGGACGATATCGCTAGACCCTGGATGGAACAGCTTTACTGCCGAAGGAGCCGGCAGTGTGGACATCACGTTCAGCTTTCCGTTCATCTACCTGTCATGAGCGTAGCTTTAAAAGTAGCTGCTACTAAAGACCATGCTCTGAAGGTGCCTGATGGTGATGATCAGATTGCCATGCTCCACTCGGCACTGGAAGACAGCATCTATATCAGTTGGGAAGTCAACAACACGTACCAAGCGTACTTTACAGCTTGGGACGATGAGTCGGTTGCCTATCAGATGCTGACGGTGCAGAACATGGTCGAAATTGACGGGCAATGGTTCGTTATCAAGCAATGTGAGCCGGACTACTCCAACGGTATTGGCACAACAGCCGTTACGTTGCAGCACATCTCCGGTGAGATTAGCAGAATGCACATCTACGGCAGTGATCCGGTCGATTGGGGACAGTACTCGCATACCGGCAACAGCAATGTGTCTCTGGACGTACCGGATAGCACTGACACAGTCGCTCAATCGGTATCTCCGGGTGATATACTTAACGCCTTTTTCGGCGGCGATAACGGCAAAAACTGGAACATTACCTATCAGGTAATTGGGAGCTTTAACAATGCTATGGTCGAAAATCCGTATGCAGCCGGTTCTGGCAAGGATGCTATCAGCCGGATTCTGGAGGCATGGTCATCAGCGGTCTTTTGGCCAGATAATCTTAATCTGCGTATCTACTCGCATGACGAGTTTTACAAAGACTATGGCCACCGCTATGACTACCTGCGCGATACATCAGAAGTTCAGCTGCAGTATGACACGACTGATATGTCAAACGCTGCTCGTTTGGTTGGCGCGACGCAGGAAATCCAGACTACCAGTGATACTGGGTTGCCTAATGGATCACTGACTGCCAGCGGTGGTGCTCAAGCAGTGATTGCCGACGCCAAGAAGTATCTCGGTGTCCCGTATGTATATGGTGGTGGCCGACCAGTTGGCACTGCTAATCCATACAACGGCATGGATTGCTCGAGTTTTGTCAGCAGAGTCTACTATGACTTTGGAATCAACATCCCAGCTTATACCGTATCAATGGAATCCTATGGCCATGAAATCAGCCGTGATCAGGTACAGACGGGTGACATGGGATTCTACGGATCTAAAGGTGCCAGTTATCATGTCTGCATGGCTCTAGATAACAGCACTATGATCTATGAGCCAGCACCTGGTCAATCGTGTAAAACTCAATCAATTAGTTCCTTTGCACCTAGCTGGTGGGAGCGTAATGATGATATGGCCAAAGTCGTTGCCAGTGGTTCATCCAGTGATAATGGGACGGCATCTACAGCTGATTCTAAGGAGCAGTACTATTTTGCTCCTTTTTATTTTGTCGACGAAACCAGTCGCCAGCGTTGGGGGCTGTTTGTTGGGGATGATATCACCAGTGATACGATAACCGATAAAGAGCAGATGAAAGCTTACGCTGAGTCTCAATTCAAAGCCAACCCAGACTTCACACTGCAACTTACGGTTGATCCCGGCAAAGAGATTATCGAAGGCGATATGGTAAGGTTGGAGATTCGGCCAGCCGACTACGTTACTAAAGTCGACTTAGTTGGATATCAGAAATATCCATACAGTCATACGCAGCCATCTACGGTAGTGCTTAATTCAAATGCTCAAAATGTTCTTGATTATCAAAGCAGTCAGGCAAAAAAACTTAATGCAGCGTTTGAGAAACTATCACAGGAAAGCCAAGACAAAATTAACGCAGCTCTCAACAAAAAACCAGAGACTATCATGATTACGCAGAAGGAGGCGAACGAGATTGGGCAATACGTCGACAAACAACGGCAAGACAGCGGTGGATGATGTTAAAGTCAAGCTGATTATTGGCGAAATTGGTCGTGATACCAAGACGGGCATAATCGGTCGTGGTTACTCGTTTGACAACGGAAACACCTTCCACGTAACGGATACTATCTACGGTCGCCTGTATGATCAGAATGATGCGGACGGGCTGTGGAACAACGGTCTGCATGAGAAGGTTAAGGAGAAAGTCAATCAAGAACTAACCAATACCGTTGAGCCGGCAATTAAGCAGGCTGACAGTGCTGTAGCATATGCCAACGAGGCAATCGAAAAGTCGCGAGTCAACAGCCAGTCAATCGTAGAGATCAACTCAGCTGTCAGTGATGCCGTGTCGGACGCTGTGGTTGCCAGGAGCGATGGTTTGCGGGCATGGAATGCAGCACAGTCCAACGTCGACTTAATCAACCAGAACTACGCATCGGCCAGTGCGGCTATCTCAAGCGCTCGAACTGAGGCGATTGCGGCGGCTGATGAGGCTAAAGCGTCGGCAAGTGCGGCACAAGCTGATATCGTTGCCGTACGATCAGACGTAGCAGCAGTGCAGGCAGACGTGACCGCCACGCAGTCAGACGTTGCGGTGGCTAAGAGCGACATTGCTGATACCAAGACCAGTCTGACCAGCCAGGCAAAGAGCTTGTCATCGTATGCATCACAAGCGAGTGCTAATGGTGCTGACATTGTTACCCTAAAGAGCCAAGCCGGACAGCTTGAGCAGGACATGGCGGATACCAAAGGCGATGTCAGCCAGCTCAAGGTGTCGGCAAGCTCGGCCAGTGTAGCCTTGTCAGATGCGGCCGGCAATATCTCCAGCTTGCAGGCAACGGCTAATTCGTACAGTGCGGCGTTGTCGGACACTAACAGCAACGTAGCCAGTGTGACGGCAACAGCGAGCGAGCTTGAAACCAAGTATGCTGATGCGGCAGGCGATATCAGTCAAATCAAGGCTACCGCTAAGGGCATGACGCAGACAATCAGTAACGCACAAGGCGACATCGCCAAGCTCAAGACGCGCGCCGATGGTTTTGACACGCAGTTTACCAACGCTAAAAGCGATATTGCTGTTATCCAGACGGATGCAACTGGTACTAAGCAGACACTGACAAATGCCAAGAGCGATATCGCAGTCTTGCAGTCGCGCGCGGATGGTTTTGATACTAAGTTTGCTAACACGGCGGGTGACATCAATCGGATCAAGTTGGACGCCAAAGGCTTTAGTCAGACGCTGACCAGTGCCAAAGGTGATATATCCACACTCCAGGCTACGGCAACTGGTTTTAAAAACACGCTGACCGATGCACAAGGCAACATCTCTACGCTCCAGTCGGACGTGTCGGGGCTCAAAAAGACGACCAGCGACCATGCGGGCAATATTGCCACACTGCAGGCTGACGCCAATACGCTGACCAGTCAGATGAGCAGTGCGCAAGGCGACATCAGTACGCTTAAACAGACTGCATCGGGATTTAGTTCTAAAGTTAGCGGCATGGAAACGAGCCTAGCCAATGCCAACAGCAAGATTGATGACATTACCAGCAATGGCGGTGGACGAAATCTAGCTATTGGTACTGATCAGGAATATACGATGGGTTATGGAATTCCTACTACGACGTGGGAAAATGGCTATGCTTATTTGAAATTGCCAACAAATACTATTAATAGAGAAGTTCTTCCACAATACCCACACACCTTTTACCATACTCTGACCAAAGGGACAACATATACTCAAACAATATGGTTTGAAACCGATGCAAAACTCGGAAACAGTAGTGGTATACAAATTACATGGTTTACCAGTGTAGAGCATGACGGCCAACCAGCAACGTTAATTAATCTTGGCGAAAATAAATATAAGCTCTACTCGACTTATATGTGGCCTGGCAAGAGCGATAATAGTGTACGATTGTTTGATATTTTCTACTTAAATAGCGCTTTTGATCTAAGTACAGGAACATATTTGAAGTTTGGCAAGTTAATGCTTGAAGAAGGTACCGTTTCACATGCCTGGTCGCCAGCCCCAGAAGATACTGATGTCAAAATCACGACCAACTCGACGGCAATCGACCAGAATAAAAAAGCCATTGCGCTTAAAGCCGACCAGGAAACAGTCAACAAGACCAATAGAACTGTCCAACAGTTGCAGTCACAGCTTAAAGTACAGGCTGACCAGATTGCGTCTAAGGTGTCGAGCAGTGACCTTGATGCTAAGGGTTATGCAACACAGACCTACACGCAAACGCAAGTCAAACAAACGGCTGACAGTATTAATGCCAACTTGACGTCAGTTAAGAACGGTTTAACGGACAAATATACCAACTTGAGTGCCAGTGTGGACGGTATCAAAGCTGACGTATACAACTCAGACGGGTCGAGTAAAATTACTCAACTGTCTAATCTGATTGCCACTAAGGTATCGAGTGGCGACTACAACTCGCAGATCACTCAGCTCAAAAACGATATCAATCTGCGGGTGCAGAAAGGCAATGTTGTCAGCCAAATCAATCAAGAGGCGGGTGGCAATACGCTGATTCAGGTAAGCAACGGGAAGGGCAAACTGGCGCTGAACGCAAGCTCAGTTGTCTTCTCTGGTTCAGCTTTTATCCCAGTCGCATGTATTGCCGATCTAACTGCCGATAAAATTAAGACTGGAACGCTAACGGGTAGTACGGTGCACTTGGGCGATAGCAACGGTAACACGATTGATTTAGGCGTACTTGGCACTAACCACGTTGGTTTGCACTCGTCAGCTAAGAATGGTGACCAGACTTACATTGACTACAACGGCGTTAAGAATAGCGGTACTGGATATAGTACAACCATTTCTCAAGGAAAAATCACAACTGGGTATATGACGGTCAATGGTGGTGGCTTGATTGACTTCCGTTCAAGCGGTAACGGTACAACAATTGACAGTCAAAATATCAAGTTCTACAACTCCAACGCAGTCAACGGCGGTATTGAGTTCTCTGGTGGCAATCCGATTGCTACGGTGCGTAATGGCACTGGTGGTAATGAGTTGCGAGTTCGCTACGATAGGTCGTTTGCATTAACGCCGATCAAAGATGAATCGGCACGTATCTGCGCATCGTCGGCAGCTATGCAGGTGGGCTTCGTCCAATCCGGCAGATCAACGCCAGACCGCCAGACAACTGGGCTTTGGGTCGATGGTGATAAGCGGCACGTCAATCTTGGCGTCTGGGGTGCAGACAGCACGTGGGCACGTGTGGAAGCCAACACTCATAACATTCATATGCAAGCTGACAAGGCTCATGCTTGTCTCAGCAGTGATAACGTGTTCCACATCTACAAGGACGGCGACAGTAGCTCAACTGCTACCAAGTTACAAGTTGATGGCTGGGCATGGATTAATGGTTGGGTTGAGGCGGCTGGTCACTCTCAGCACTCGGCGCTGTCAACCAAGACGGACATCCAGTCGGTCGATGATGACAAGATGCTTGAGATGGTCAACGGCACTGACCTGACCACGTTCTTGTACAAGACAGACGTTGCCAATGGCGATACGCACCGCCACATCGGACTGATCATCGATGACGTGCATGACGTGGCTCAGTATCAGACGCCACAGGACTTTATCGCGCCGAACGGAGTCAGCCGTGACGATGACAATATGATCGGAGCACTGTTTGGCGCTGTTAAGGCACTGACCAAACGCATTAAAACACTGGAATCCAAAGTCGGTTAACGCCGGCTTTTTATTTTGGAGGCAACTATGGGGAAAGAGACTGTACAAAAAATCAATGTTTCTCCAGAAAAAATAGAAACATTTATGGGCATGAAAGAAAAGCAGAAGCAGTCCGTTAAGCCTTGGACGAGAGTAACACAGACTGCTAAAGAGCTTACTATTGAGCTTCATTCATAGGAAGGAACGATTGTATGGATATCGATTTACAGAAACTGCAGAACCACTACGCAAGCAAACTCGGCGCATTAGAGGCCAACAACACGCTGCAGGAAGTGCAGATTGACCAGCTGACCAAAGAAAACGCCGATCTCAAAAAACAACTGGAAGATTTAAAGGCTAAGCAAGCAGATACTGCTAAGGAGGACTAATCATGCAAGTAAACGTATCAAACATTGTTTTTAACTTTTCATCCACGACGCCAGGTCAAGTTGACTCGGCCAACTTTACCTTCTACGGTTCAAACGCTGACACGGGCGAATTCCTGAACAACACAGTACGAGTAGACAAGACCGAACTGCCAGACGGCACGACGTTTTTCACCGGCTTAGACAAGGCCCAGACGATTGCACGGCAAAAGCTGCTCAAGTATCTGGCACTGCCTGCTAATACGACTACGACTGCCTAAGGAGATGTTTTGAGTGACCAAGATGATCGTACTTGGTGACTCGATTATGTGGGGTCTGACTGGCTTTGGGAGTAATCACCCACGTGCCAATCCAACGATCCCACAGGCAATCGGGGACCAGTTAGGGTGGGAAGTCGACAACGAAGCGATCAGTGGCACCAAGTATGCTGACAACCGTGACGGTCAAGACTTTATCCCACAGGTCAATAAGTTTAACTTTAAAAACTATGATGTGGTTTTACTGGGCTATGGTATCAACGACTATGACGACCAGCCGTATGCCACGACTACGCAAGTCCAAGATGCTATGACTAAAGGTATCGCTAAGATTCGGGCGGACAATCCGTCAATCCATATCTACGTCGAATTGCCTACACCAAGCTATGTTTATGGTGCTACAGACGGTGCGCTCAATGGCGGTGGCATTAGTGAGCGAACTATGTATGATGCTATTAAACAATGCGCTAAGGACAATAATTGTCCCGTTTACGACTGGCGCGACAAACCGCTGATCACATATGACAACCGTAATCAGACGCTTGGCGATGGTCAAATCCATCCCGTACAAGCGGTACAAACACAGATGGCCAAGCGATTGGCAACGTGGATTGCCGAAGAAGAGCAGCAAACGACTAGTCAGCCAACTAAGCCCGCCACGCCGACCAATCCGAGTACACCTACGACACCGAGCATCGTTGTACCAGACCCAACTCCCACACCAACGCCTAAGCCAGCCGAGACTATCAGTCTTAACACTAGCGTTGGTACTGGGAGTTTTATCGATAACGTTAATAGCAATTTTAAAAAGATTTGGTCAGCGTTACAAAAAGTAAGCGGTGATGATGCAACGGATTTTCCAACGGAAACGTTTAGCAGCTACTCGCGCGGGTTGCGCATGTATCTTGCCGAATCGGTCCGCACTATCACTGGATACGCTCAGCACAGTCTAGGGTCAACGGAAACGACTGACAGTGACGGCCGGTCGGTATCCGTAGAAGGGTACACGCTGACTAACTCGCTATTGATTAAAGATATAGTTGATTCGCTCAACGGCTGGTTTAAGGACTGCCAGACGGCAATCAATGCAATGCTTAAAAACTTATAGGAGATGATATAGATGGCATCTACTACTTATGCCGGACATACGTATACGCAGGTCGACACGACCTTTAACGGCGATGTGGCGGTCAAAATTGACGAGCTGTCAGGCCGACAAGGCGACAACATGCGCCCAGTCTATCTGCAACTGGTCCAGACGAGCGGTGGTGTAACGACTCCCTGGAACTTATCTAACCGGAGCGTTGAGCTTGGCGGTAAAGACTATCAAGGTCGCGTCAAGCTGACCAATACTGCAACAGTAACCAACGCTGCTAAGGGCATGATTCTGCTGTCAGTACCAGGAGCCTTTTATCAAACGGTCGGTGACTACCAATCGGCCTATCTGCGGATTATGCAGGGCTCAACGGTAGTATCCACGATTAACGTTGCCTTTACCGTCTACCAAGACGGGTTGGCAATGACTACTGGCGACAGCGTGACCTATATCGGCCAAATCAGCCAGCTGGTAGCTCAAGCTAATGCGCTGGTTGAACCGTTGACCACCAAGATCAACAGTGCATCAAGTGCAGCCGATGCGGTATCTACGGCGGTTAAGGCTTATCAGACTCAAGTTGAGTCGACTGGAGTTGCTAAAACCGGAAGCAACAACACATTTACTGGGACGCAGACCTTTGACCAGATTAATGCCAGCTCAATTGGCGGGGATGCTTGGGGTAAGATTCAAGCGCTAGTCAACAGCAAATTCAGCAATACCGGAACATCTAGCAAAGGTATTGAGTACGTTAACGGTGCCAGTGGCGATTTAACCAAGCAGCTTGTTCAGATCGGGCCAATCCACATGTTAGCAATTTCTGGCGGGATGCGGACGCCACGTGCTCTAAAGCCGTGGGGTGACCGTGTTGAGGTTGTTAAATTCACAGACCTTGATGGTGTCCAGAATCCAATGATGATGATGCGGGAGACGCCGGCTGATTTAGGCATCACGTTGTGGAATCAAATGAACGGGTCCACGATGTCAATTCAAAATATCACGCAAGGCGGTCAGACCGCTAATGCCAACTGGTACTTCCAATTCAACCAAATGTTTATCTGGTAGGTGATACTGATGCGCAAACTAGATTATGTTAATGCGACTAATGATGAGTATAAGTTTGGCGATACGTCTGCTGTACTGACGTATACCGCATATGATGATGACACCAAAGTTGCCATGACTGGTAAGACGCTACAGTTTAAGGTTAAGGACGACACATCCTACGTTGCCAGTGCTCCAGGACAACTTAACAGCGATGGTACGGTCAGTCTTAAAACGGCCGATATTAAAGATTTGACACCTGGCACTTATTTTGTCGAACTGTGGATCAGCGTTGACGACACGACCGCTATTTATCCGTCTAAAGGATTCGTGTCTTTCACCGTCAATGAAAGCACGCAGACGGTCACCAATAAGTACAGTTTTTTGACGCTGACCGAATTGATCAACAACTTTAATAAGGCAGTTGCGGACGTCAAGACTGGGCCTAAAGGTGCCGATGGTAAAGATGGTGCTACGCCAGAAATCGATAAAGCTACTAAGCACTGGATGATCAATGGCACGGATACCGGTTATGTTGCAGAAGGCTCGGCAGGTACGCCAGGCAAAGACGGGGCAAACGGTGCTGATGGTGCACCAGGTAAAGACGGTGTCAGCCCAACAATCACGATCAATTCCGTCAAAACACTAGATGCTGGGCAGTCTGCAACGGTTACCAACTCTGGCGACAATACGAATATTAAGCTCGACTTCGGCATCCCACGTGGTAACCAGGGTCCACAAGGCATTCAAGGGGCAACAGGGTCAACAGCACTGTCGCTTAAGCTTGGCACGGTAACGACTGGCGACACCGGTTCAGTCACCAATGTGGGCACTGATTCGGCGCAAGTCTGGAACGTTGTACTGCCAAAAGCTAAGGACGGTGTTGACGCAACGGTTGCAATCGGCAAGGTTACGGCTGGAACGACCGCCAGCGTAACCAACTCGGGCACGGCAACCAACGCAATCCTTGATTTTACGTTGCCACAGCCAGACATGAGCAAGTATATGCTTGCAGCGGATGCTGACAAAAATCTGGCGCTCAAGGTCGACAAGTCTACGCTGTCCAGCTACTACACAGCTGCACAGGTTGACAGTATGATTGCCAACAAAGCTGATGTATCGGCTTTGGCAACGTATGCGTCTAAGAGCGCACTTGACGCGCTGACCGAACGTGTCAAAAAGCTCGAAACTCCTACTACGTCTAAATAGCAGAAAGCGAGGCGAGATATGGATATGCATAGACCATTCGGCTTTGATTGGGGTGAATTAGTTAGTATTGTGACACTGATTGGAGTTGTCATGACGTATGTCAAGACGTCAATCACGCACACGGCTCACGATTCTAACAAAGCCGAATTTGACCGACTGGGTGACTCAATTGCCCAGTTAAATCAAACTATGATCAAAGTGAACATGGCTCTGGACAGTCTCAAAGCCGACCGTGAGTCAACAAATCGGAGGTTGACTAAGCTGGAAGCAACGACTGACAAGCACGACATCCAGCTTGCACGGATTGAAGAACATGTAATCGTCAAGGGGGATAAAAAATGAAAGTAGCAAATGATGTCATTGAGTGGCTGATCCAGTCTGGGGCTTTGGCAGCATTGGTTGCCTTTCTTTGGGCATACGCAAAACCGTTGCTGGCCGCTAAGGCTAAGACAGCCAAAACGGAACAGTCACGTCAACTCTGGACGCTGGCCGAGCAGGTGGCAGAGGCAGCCGTCAACACGATGGCTAGCCGCAACCTGTCTGGTGCTGACAAGTATGCTAAGGCAGTTGATATGGTGCAGACAACGTTAGCCAACTCTGGCCACCACATCACGCCAGAAGACGCCGAAACGGTCGTACAGTCGGCATATGAAAAATCTGGATTGGCAAGCAAAAAGGAGGAAAACTAACATGGTTATGTATAGTGTAGATGTTTACAGCGGTTCGCCTGACAGCATTATCCAAGACAGTCACGCACAAGCGGTCATCGTTAAGGCTACACAGGGCACGGGCTACGTCAACCCTAAGTGCAACCACCAGGTCGAGTTGGCTAAGTCGCTGAGTAAAAAGCTTGGCTACTACCACTATGCCGGCGGTGGCGACCCAGTAGCGGAAGCCGACTACTTTATCAACAACATCAGTGGCTATGTCGGTACGGGGATGCTGATCATTGACTGGGAAAGCTATCAAAACAGCGCCTTTGGCAACACAACTTGGGTCCGTAAGTTTGTCGACCGTGTGCACGATCGTACCGGTGTCTGGTGTGTCATCTACGTATCCGAGTCGGCTCTGGCTCAGGTCGCCAACTGTGCCCGTGACTGTGGTGTGTGGGTCGCCAAGTACGCAAGCATGACGTGGGGTAGCTGGACGGTGCCTAACATGTCGGTATCCAGTGGCGCGTTTAAGTTCATCACTGGCTGGCAGTACACCGGTGGCGACATGGACCGGTCTATCTGGTACCTGGATGCAGCTGCTTGGGACAAGTTTGCCAAAGCCAACGTATCCAACCCTACGCCAGCGCCACAACCTAAGGTTGACCAGTCTAAGCCAGTCGTTAACCCACAGACCACGTGGACGGACAACTTGGGTGCGGTATGGCACGTCGAAGACGGCAAGTTTATCAGCAACACGGCTTTACATCTGCGGTGGGGTGCTCTGCCAAGCGCATCCACGATCGCAGTTCTGCCGGCTGGCAGTGTGATCAAGTATGATGCCTGGTCACGGGGCAACGAGTTTGTCTACGTACGTCAACCACGTGGCAACGGCTATGGATACGTAGCTGTCCGCAATGCTCGTACGGGCGAGGCTTACGGCAAATTTGAATAGTGTATAATAGCGGTATGGAAAGGCCAGACTCAGCGCACCTGGTCGGGGCTAGTCCATATCGCGCAACTTGGCTCGGCTTTATGCCGGGCCTTTTTTAGTAGGTGAGACAAAAATGGAAAAACTAAAGTTAACGCCGAACGTGCTCAAGATCGATGACAACGACCGCACGATCACGGCATCAGTCACGATTGACGGCCAGGCTCTCATCCCTGACGATGGAGCAGAGTACACGCTTAAGCTTGCCAATGCCAGCGGACACGTCAAAGACATCACGCTTGCGGAGCTTGCTTTTAGCAGTGCAGAGTTAAAGAGCCTGCCGGCAGATACGTATACTGCTGAGGTGTGGATGACTACTGGCGATAAGCAGCGCATCTATCCCAGCAACGGCAAAGCGTATCTCCAGATCGTATCCAACGTGACATCCCTTGTCGGCGATATCGTACCACCGATGACGGTTGACGAGATCAGCAAAAAGCTCGATGATATCGCTAAGAAGGGCGTCACGTCCATGCCTGGCAAGTCGGCGTATCAGACGTGGCTTGATCTGGGCAACACTGGCACGGAGCAGGACTTTATCAACAGCTTAAAAGCTGATGCTGACAAACGGCCGGCTACGTCGGTCTGGATCGATTTAAGCGACACGCAAAACATCATCGGCCGGTTTGACAACGGCTGTTGGGTCGAGTTACAGACGGCTGCTAAGTGGGTCCCGCTATATGCCACTGGTGCTGCCGGCTACGGCAGTGTGACGATGCAGTCGTTTGTCCATGATCAGTGTTGGTGCAACGTACAGTCGTTTATCAACGGGTTTCTGACGCTCGACGCGATGAAGAAAGCCACACCGGATAAGTATGAGTACTGGAAGACGTGTGTTGTCCACGATCCATACGCTGACGTTAAGCAGTACGACTGGAGCAAATGCCGTATCACGTCAACTGGTAGTGACTTAGGCGAGGTCGACTTCGCCAAGATGATGTTCGCTGTAGGGTTGTTTAGCGAAAAGACGATCCTATCGCTTGGCGCGGTTAAAAAATAGAGTTTAGTCCTAGCTACGGCTAGGGCTTTTTCTTTTTGCTTTCTTTTTAATGACGCATATAAACGTTGATATATAGGCGTTTGATTCTTTTCACTTTCTTTTTAAAAACTATTGCATAATATAACGGGGCGTTATATAATATATATGTAATCAAGGAAAGGAAGTAATCATTATGACTAAAGCAAGCATCATGAAAGCAGCACACAAGCTGGCAAAGAAGCTGGTTGCCAAGACTGGCAACTACGCAATTGCACTGAAATTTGCGTTGGTCCAAATCTGGGCTATGGCAAAGGCCGGTCGTAAGCGCATGAGCGATTCAGCATTTAAGAGTGCTGAATGGAACGCAACGCACAAGTCATACAACGGTCCTGCTTTCTTCTGGTGTGGTCGTAAGGGTGTTCCTTGCTGGCTGATGCAAAAGAACCTGACGCAAGCCGAATACGACGGTGCACAACAAGCGTACGAAATGTACGCTAAGCGCGAAACCGCAAAAGCCGTGCTGATTAACTTCACCACTGACTTTGGCAACATCACGATGTGGGCACCGAAATCAGTTGTCAAAGGTTTTTAAAAAAGTCCTTGATTTATATCTAACGGGGCGTTATAATAGAAGCATAGAAAGGGGAGCGATGGAATGGTAAGCAAAAGCCAAACACAAGCCAGCCGAAAGTGGGAAAAGGAAAACCCACACCGAACCGGCTATGCGAAGTTAAGGCGGACGGCCTTTAGCTTTGTTAACCCGAAACCGGGTAGCAAGGCCGAAGAGCATATCAACGCCAACCATGCTGACTACGTGGAGGACTTAAAGGAACTGCAGTATGAGATTAGCAAAAAATTGGAGGTAGCTAAAATGAATCAAACAGTAAAGAGATTGGTCGAAAAGGAAATCGACCGTCATATTACTACCGTCTACTACGACGGCAGGGTAGAAATTAAGAAGGACAGCGTAGACGTTAAAAACGGTCGAATCCGTTTTTGGGATTTAGGCCATGTAACCGGCTGGATTGATCTGGCTGATATCAACTGCACTGAAGAAGAGGCTAAGGAACTCGTCAAACACTGCATCACCGAAGCACTGTTTGCAATCAGCGACAAGCCGGTAACTACTGACTTTGATGTGAAATAATAGGAGGTAATTAAAATGGAACTGACATACAACGGGCTTAAGTTAACCTTAGACCAGGACGCCTACATTAGTGGCTCTCACGAAGAGCCATATTTCGAAGCTCAGGCTCATGACGAGCAGGGCAACGAATACATGGTTACTTGGTACCCTAAGGACTGGGACGAGTCAGATATTGATGCAAGCGATGCCTGCGACTGGGACAATCCTGATGAAGTTACTAAGCTATAAATAAAAGCGGTCGTCATTATGACGGCCGTTTTTTAGTGCAACAAAAGTACATCAGCGTTGTACTTTATAGGATTTTATAGTTTTCTATTTAGCGTTAAATCAATGACTTAAAATTATAGATATCACTAATTATTCATAAAGACGTTCCCAAATAATGTTATCATTAAATCTAGGAATTTGACTAACATTGGAGGTTTTTTTATGACTGATTGGTTAAAAGCCGCACAATCTCAAAAAGAAGAATATCTCAACGATTTAACCACGCTGATCAAGATTCCCAGCGTGCGCAATGATGACGAAGCCACGCCGGAATATCCGCTTGGCCCAGCCCCAGCCCAGGCATTGAAAGCTTTCTTGGAAATGGCTGAGCAGGATGGCTTCCGCGTTAAAAACATCGATAACGTAGCTGGCTTTGCCGAATGGGGTGAAGGCGAAGAGACCTTGGCAATTCTGGCTCACCTGGATGTCATGCCGGCAGGAAAAGGCTGGGAGACTGATCCATTTAACCCAGTAATCAAGGATGGCAACCTGTATGGACGCGGCGTTTCTGATGACAAGGGCCCAGGAATGGCTGCCTATTACGCCTTAAAGTATTTGAAAGATCATGGTGCCGTCTTTAAGCAGAAGGTTCGTTTTATCGTTGGTACTGATGAAGAAAACGACTGGACAGGAATGAAGCGCTACTTTGAAGTGGAGCCGGCGCCGACCTATGGCTTCTCGCCGGACGCCGAATTTCCGCTGATCAATGGTGAAAAAGGGCAGGTTTCACTGCTCTTGGATATTGATGGCGGCAATGAAGGCGAGGTAGTCTTAAAGTACTTTGATTCTGGCCTGCGCTTTAACATGGTGCCGCGCGATGCTGAAGCCACGATTGAAGCCGTGGATAATGAAGCCGTGGCGACTGCGTTTACCGATTTCTTGGATGAGAATCCGATTACCGGAAGCATTGAAAGCGATGCTGACGGAATTAAATTAACCGTGGTTGGCAAGGCTGCTCATGGAATGGAACCTGAAAAAGGCATCAATGCCGGAACCTATCTGGCAACGTTTTTAAAGCAGCTTGATATTCGGGGGCATGCTGGCGACTTTATCGACTTTTTGGCCAGCTATCTGCATCTGGATACGCGCGTCAATCATTTCAATGCCGCCTTTGCCACGGATAAAATGGGCGAGATGACGATGAATGCCGGTATCTTGAAGTTTGATCAGCAGGCTGGCGGACACATTGATATGAACTTCCGCTATCCAGAGGGAATCACGGCTGACGAGATCTTAAACCGCATCAAACCGGTCGCAGCTGATCACAATTTTGCCATTTCACGCACTCAAGGCGAGGTGCCGCACTATGTTGACGCCGATGATCCAATCGTTACCACGCTCCTCAAGGCCTACGTTGACCAGACTGGCGATCAGACTGCCCAAGCTGAAGTCGTTGGCGGTGGTACTTACGGTCGCTTGATGAGTCGTGGGGTAGCATTTGGTGCTTTGATGCCAGATACGCCAAACACGATGCATCAGCCAAATGAATTTCAGCCGGTTGATGATCTGATCAAGTCAATGGCCATCTATATGCAGGCAATCCACGACTTAGTAGTTGAATAAAGAAAACATATTGTTCAAGAAACCGTTTTCGTGGTAAAATAATAACAAGGAAAACCAATGTAGATTTTCTTAATAAGGTTGTTTTCTGGAGGTGGCAATAATGAGTGAATACAAGAACTTGTTAGTTGGTGTTGATGGCTCCGAACAATCCAAGATGGCGGTTCAAAAAGCTATCGACATTGCTAAGCGCAATAACGCCAAGCTGCATCTGTTGAGCATCGTCAACGGTGAACGCTATCCAAACACGAGCACGGTTGGCTATGGATTCGTTGATCGTGACATCTACAAGAAAGCTACGGATGAAATGACCAAGGAACTGGCCGAGATGAAGAAGAAGGCCGAAGCTGCCGGGGTCAGCGATGTCGTAACTGATGTCAAGATCGGCAACGCCAAGATGGAACTGACGGAAGGATATGCAAAAGAACATGATGTTGACTTGATCTTGGTTGGGGCCACGGGTCTGAACATGATTGGTCGGATGATCGTTGGTTCTACGGCTGCTTACGTAATTCGTCAAGCCGACTGTGACGTCATGGTTATTAAGACCGATGAAAACAATAAGAAACTCAACGTTAAAATGGAAAGCTATCCAGAAATCTAATAGCTGACCATTTGAAAGCTGATCTTTCAAAATATCTAGGATCTGGCAGCTGATCTGCCAGGTCCTTTTTTATTTATATGATTAAACTGAACTATTCCAGGCTGCGATAAGGTTCTCAGTAACTGCGGCTTTCTTAGTGAACAAGTGCCAGGGTGTTTGCTCACAAGCCATTGACTATAGCCGCTGGTGTTTAATGAAATATCAATGCTGTTTAGCGTTTGCAGTTAAGAGTGCGTTGCTCAAGCTGCGGGCCGCCAGTTATGTCAGCAATAGCAGTACGTATATGCAAAAAATCTTGCATATTGGCTGCCGAAAAAAGACCATTACCTACTTTTTCTAAAAATCGATGTATAAGTAGGTAAAAATCAGTGTATATTGAGTTAGTGAAGTGGACTACAATTACCGGACAAAGAGTTTAGTAATTGCAGGTGATATTTTATGAATATATACAGTCCAGAGTTAAAAAGCAAAATCGTTCATGAATACCTTGAACGCAAAAATGATATCAGTATTAGCGAATTAAGCAGGCAATATGACATTGATCCTCGTCGGGTTGGCGAGTGGATCCGCAACTATCGGCTTCGAGGAAAGATCATTACCCAACCCAACAAACGAAAATTCAGTCAGAAGTTCAAAGAAGATGTGGTAGACTACTATCAAACTCATGAGGAAACCTTGGAACAAGTTGCCGCAAGATTTGATGTACGTCCTACTCAGGTCAGCTCCTGGAAAAACACGGCTCAAAGATACGGCAACGAAGCCTTGGCATCTCAGAAAGAGAAGGCAGCGAAAACCATGGAGCATAAGCAAAAAGAAACACAACAACTGACGAAGGAAGATCGTAATAAGCATGAAATGGCGGCTGAAATCGCCCGCTTAAGAGCCGAACTTGATAAAACCAAGAAGGAGCTCTACTACGCCAGAATGGATCGTGACATCGCAAAAAAAGTCCAAGCTCTGGTCAAGGCCTCAGCGTCAAAGCCAAAACGAAAATAGTGACCGAGATCAGAGCATATCAAAAAACACTTCCCAAAGAGCGGCGTTATAAGATTGGCGATCTGTTAGCACGAATCGATCTGAAGCGCTCATCTTATTACGATGAATGCGAACGTATGAAAAATCCATATGATAAATACGTCAACGTCAAAAAACTAATAATGGAAATCGCCCAAAGCTACGTTGTCCGCGATCGCTATACCGCTGGCTATCGGCGCATTCAGAAGAAACTGGATCAGCGTAACGCTCATTTAGCTGGCGAAACCATCCGTAAACTAATGGCTCAGTTGAAGGTTCAAGTCGCAATCTATAATCAGAATCGCAACGGCAAGTATTCCTCATATCGCGGAACCGTTGGAAAAACCGCCAAGAACCTGCTTAAGCAAAAGTTTGATGAAACCCAGCCTTATAAAGTCATTCACACCGATATCACGCAGACCCAACTGGCTAATCAACAAAAAGTTTATATTTCAGTAATGGTTGATGAGGGCACCAAAGAAGTACTGGCCTGTCAGATCAGCGACCATCCAAATCGTAAACTAATCACTGATACGCTTGATGAATTATTGCAAAACCTGCCTGATAATGCCCGGCCGATCATTCATTCTGACCAAGGGTGGCATTACCAGCTGCCTTACTATACCCAAAAACTAGCCGATCATCACTTTACCCAAAGCATGTCGCGGAAGGCTAACTGCCTCGATAACGCGCCAGTAGAAAGCTTCTTCCATCTTCTAAAGACTGAACTGCTCAATGGCCGTCCCCTTGTTCGTGACATCGAGGAATTCAAGCGCCTGGTAAACGGCTATATTATGTTCTTCAACAATATTCGTATCTCTTTAAAAACAGACGGTCTGAGTCCAGTTGAATATCGCAATCAACAGTTGGCCGCTTAATTTTAAAAGTTTGTCCGGATTTTCTCTTGCACTTCATAGGACACCCTAACATTACCTACTATTGGCTGAAAACACCATAATAGTAGGTAATTCACAAAGTCGGTCTGGCCCAATCAGCTGCTAAATATACAAGTTTACCTACAATTCGAGAAAAAACTCTTTAAAGTAGGTAAAGTTGAGCCGGCCGAATATACATTACCTACTCTTGGCAAAAAAACAGCGGAAAGTAGGTAAATTTCGCAGTCACGGTCAGGCAAAACCTAATTTCTCTCACAAAGTCGAAATATCTTAAAGGCCATGATCAAATAATCTTCGGTGACTGTGTAGTGAATGCTGATGGGATTAATGAATCCGATCGCATCAAAACGCTATTTAGGCAACTGTAAAAATCAACAGACGACTGCTGATTGATGGCATCCAGACGTTTTCGACTACTAGGGTTGCCACTGTTTATCAATGAATGATTTGCTGGCTGAAATTATAATATCTTTCAATTTGGGAATGTTATATAATTGGCGTTGCACAAGGTTAAGGGTAAGGGAGTTGAGGAATATGAACTCGCGCACGAAAATGTCTTTAGGCATTATCGCAACGCTGCTGGTCATCGTGATTGGCGTGATGACCTGGCATCAAAGAACTCATTTTAATAAGAATACAACCATTAATGGCGTGGCCGTTGGGGGCTTGACCGCACAGCAGGCCTATGACAAGGTAGCAAAGACCAGGCTGACCAACGAGGTAAAACTGGATGGCAAGGTGATCTACAAAGGCCAAGCCAGCAGTGCCGGCTTTACTAAGAATGATCTGAGCAAATTCCAAACGGCTCTCAAAAAACAAGTCACGTTCTTTCCTTCCAGCAAGGCCAAGAACATCAAGGTTGTCCCAAGTTATGTCGATAAGACGCGCATTGCAGCGATGCGGGCAGCTTTAAAGGCCAATATCGAAAAAGAAAATGCTGGTCGCAAGGCGCCGGTTGATGCTAAAGCAGTTTTGGCAAATGGCAAGGTTACGATCAAGCCAGCCCAAAAAGGCAATCGTTACGATACCGAAGCGCTTTTAAAAGACTTTGACCAAAATGCAACCAACGTTAAGATCGTGCTGCATAAGCAATACCAACACCCGCTGGCAGCCAGCAGCAAAACGGTTAAGCAGGAAGCCGTCAAGTTAAAGGCGCTGCTTAATCAAAAGCTGACGTATCAAGTCGAAAACAAAACCTACACTTTAACGACCAATGACATCATTACCAAAGCCACGTATCTGAATCATCAATACCAATTTGATACCACGGCTCTAGACAAGCTGGTTAAAAAGGTCAACAAGAATCAGTCGACTCTGGACAAAAGCTTTACGTTTACCACGCACAGCGGCAAGCAGATCAAGACGGCAACTGGC